>NZ_JTJP01000012.1:0-69670 GCF_001678575.1 Gallibacterium genomosp. 1 | reverse complement strand
GCCATTTTCCATCACATGTCAAAAATTATTATTTATATCAGTCTGCTGTTCCCACTTACAATTTTTCCAGTAATTTTTGTAATTTCGATTTTACTTTCTCTTTCAAAATATCATCCAAACGGATACGATAACGAGGTGATGAACAATCTCCATTTAAATCAATACCGATTTGATATTGTTGATATTTTTGTTGATGCGGTTGTAAATCAAACTTCCATTCACATTGAGAAGATTGAGGATAAACATTGCCCTGACCAGAAAGGTTCACCGCCGGTAAATCAAGTTCGATATGGTGTAGTTGAATTAGTGATGAATCTCCGACCAAACTGCCACTAAGTTTATTAAACTTACTATCTTGCAACGATCTATCCGGATTAGTTAATGAAAAAGGCAACGATGACTCCAATAAGTTTACCACATTAAAGCCTTTAATCTTACCGCCATTGACACTTTCAAAATGAAAATGAACTTGCTGTTTCTGCTCTGCAACCGTAGCTATTTCACCATTAAAATCAAAAGAAGATTCAATCAATGGTTGATAACCAAGCAATGTTGTTATCGGTTCAAGTGGCACATTTTCTCCAACAAAATGCCACTTATTACGTAGCTGATCATCATTTTTCTGCGTTAATAAGATTTGAGCATTCGGAGCAAAAACAAATTGCCAATCAAATTGATTTTTTGCTTTGAAATTCATTTGAATACGAGGCAATTTTAACTTATTCAGTATAATCTCCGTTGCCTTAGCTTCTCCGACATTACCATCAACCAAGGCTTCATCAACCTGTAATTTTGTGGATTTCATCTCACCAATTTTATGCAACCATTGCCAATCAACATTAAGTTGCTTTACTAGATATTTATGCTCGCCGAGCTGAAAATAAAATTGCCCTTTTAGATGCTGAAAATAACGGTTTTCTGCTTTTGAAAACTCAACTTTAGCACTTAATACGGATGTTTGGCTAATCTGTTTTACCACCGCTGAAATATGGGTTAAATAAGCTTCATCATCCTTATAAATGCTACCGTTCTCAACCTCGAGCTGTTTAATCCAATTTTTGCCGGAAATCCACCCCCAATAATTGAGAATTAATTTCAGCTCTTCGGCAGAAAACATCCAGCCATTTTTATGGTAATGAACCTCTTCAGCGTGAATAGTTAAAGGGAAATAAGAGAAACTTAAACTCTCCGGTTTAAGTTTGATATTGTAATCGGAAGCAAGACGCTGCGTGATATAGTGAGCCATCTTTGGGATTTGGTAGTACACCAGACCAATGCTTAATAACATCACTGTAATAACAATAAGCAGCCACTTCCGTTTCATAATCAGTCCTTATCTATCCTACTCGCCACTGCACCTTGCTGATTCTTATATTTTGCATCCGACCTACTGTTATATGGCCTTTGAGCTTCACCACTCAACACTTCAAAACTCAAAGCGCCGATTACCATTTTAGGTCGCAATGCTAATGGCAATTTACCTGAGTTATAAAATTCCAGCACAATCCGTCCTTCCCAACCCGGATCAATACGATGAGCTGTGACGTGAACCATTAATCCTAGCCGAGCCAATGAAGAACGCCCATCCAACCAACCTATAATATTACTAGGCAATTTAACTGATTCATAAGTGCTTGCCAATGCCAAGACACCAGGATGTAAAAAGAAAGGCTTCCCATCCTCAATGATAATTTCATCGCTCATCACGCTCTCTAATTGTGCCGTTACAGACTCTCTCGGACCGCTTAAATCAATGTAAGCAGCAGAATGATCGCGAAATACGCGGAAAGAATTACCTAAACGAACATCCACTGTTGCGCCATTAATTTTACTGCTGTCAGGACGCGGGGTTAGAACAATCTTACCTTCATCCAAATAGCGTTCAATATCAATATCACATAATCTCATCGCTTCACCTTTCCACTATTTTTTACGAAGTAATTGTAAAATTTGCGCCTTTAAAATATTTATAGCAATACGATTTTTTCCTCCACGTGGCACAATAATATCTGCATACTGTTTTGACGGCTCAATAAATTGAAAGAACATTGGACGAACTGTTTTGCGATACTGCTCTACGACTGAATCCATTGTTCTGCCACGCTCTTCCATATCTCGTTTTAAACGACGAATAAAACAGATATCCAACGGTGCATCTACAAAGATAGAAACATTGATTTCGTTACGAATACGTTCATCAGTCAATAACAAAATTCCTTCAAGAATAATCACCTTTTTCGGCTCAAAATGTCTCGTATTTCCGGTACGAGTATGTTCAACGTAACTATATTCTGGAATTTCTACCGCCTCACCTGTTTTTAATGACTGTAAATGTTGTAACAACAACTCACGATCCATTGAATTCGGGTGGTCATAATTAGTTTTAGTTCGAGTCTCAAAATCTAGATGGCTTTGATCTTTGTAATAACAATCTTCCGAAATAATACCGATCTCTTCACATCCCAACTCTTCACAAAGCTCTTTATAAATTGTTGAAGCAATAAGACTTTTGCCTGATGCTGAAGCGCCGGCAATACCAATGATAATGGAGGGTTCTTGTGTTGTTGCAATTTCCGACATAATAATTTCGCCATTTAACTGATAAATAAAAAAATTCTGACTATTATAAAGAAAAGGGGGGTGACTGTTAAGTCATAGAAAAAGAATCAATAATAAAGACAAAAATAAGTAGAAATGAACGCCTTTTTTATTCTTGCTTCTGTGAAAAGTACAATTTAGAATAGTGCGGAATTAACATAGACACTTTACAAAAAAGGAAATCTTATGCGAGAAACTCAAGCAAAAACAGCCCAACAAGACAGTTTCCAAGAAAAAGTGTTATCTGTTTTTCAACAATCATTAACTGAAGAACAACGCTTTTTGCAAAGTGTTTTAAATGGCAAGATAAAAACCTATTCGCACGAAGAAATTATGGCTGAACTACGTCAGGCACTAAACCGATGAAGCAAGATTATATTGTTCTCTGGTCAGAAATAGCTCGAAT
The DNA here is from genome assembly GCF_001678575.1 of Gallibacterium genomosp. 1. NCBI lineage: Bacteria > Pseudomonadati > Pseudomonadota > Gammaproteobacteria > Pasteurellales > Pasteurellaceae > Gallibacterium > Gallibacterium genomosp. 1. The sequence goes on along the minus strand of NZ_JTJP01000012.1, from coordinate 66,666 downwards.
TCAACTTCTAGATAAAGCGGAGTATATTTTGGCTCAAAGCCAATCTAACGTAGTCGCAGAACAATTTATTGATGAGATAGAAAGACTTGCTGATAAATTAAGCTATATTGCACCTGCCTATTCAGATGGAAAATTTCATCTATATCCTCTTAAAAATGGACATTCAGTAAAATTCTTAGTAGTTGGAAACTATGTAATGATTTACGCCTTTTTGCCAAAAGGGATTAATCATTAAAAACTCATTTTACCTATTTAAGTTTACTATCAAAAAGCAAACCTAACTTAAGCCCACTTCATAGCACTCATTTCTTATCAAACTGTTAGACAAAGAAAAGCATAATTTATATTAAATGGCACGCCCTATTGGATTCGAACCAATGACCTACGGCTTAGAAGGCCGTTGCTCTATCCAGCTGAGCTAAGGGCGCATAGGATGAAAAAAGGGAAATAGAAGATAAAAAAATGGTCGGCGAGATAGGATTTGAACCTACGACCCACTGGTCCCAAACCAGTTGCGCTACCAAACTGCGCTACTCGCCGACGTGTGAGGTGCATTATAATTTTTATTTCTGTTGCGTCAATCATTTTTTTTAAATTTAAAAATAAACGCTTAAAATTAATCCATACTCTTATCAAACAAGCTTTTTTTTGCGAAAATTAGCGTACATGCAAACACATTATGGAGAAAACAATGTCCGCTCAAATCATTTCCGGTAAGGATTTAGCAAAATCTATTAAGAGTGACCTTCATCAAAAAATTCAAACTATCATTGATCAAGGGCTGCGTTCACCAGGACTAGCAGTAATTTTAGTAGGAGAAAATCCCGCATCACAAATTTATGTCGATAATAAGAAAAAAAGTTGTCTAGAAGTGGGAATTCAATCAAAATCATATAATTTATCAGACAATATTTCTGAACAGGAACTGCTCTCATTAATTGATGAATTGAATCAGGACGATACTATTGACGGCATTTTAGTTCAATTACCTTTGCCAAAACATATCAGTAGCGTAAAAGTTATCGAACGTATTTCTCCATCAAAAGATGTGGACGGTTTTCATCCTTATAATGTAGGGCGTTTATGCCAACGCATTCCAACATTACGTGCTTGCACACCTTACGGCATTATGAAACTGCTCGAAACCACCGGTGTTGATCTACACGGACAACACGCTGTTATTGTTGGTGCCTCCAATATTGTCGGTCGCCCAATGGCAATGGAATTACTGCTTGCAGGTGCAACTGTGACCGTAACGCACCGCTTTACGAAAAACTTGCAGGAATTGGTTGCTCAAGCGGATATTTTGATTGTTGCTGTCGGTAAACCACATTTAATACCAGGCGAATGGGTAAAGCCCGGAGCAATAGTAATTGATGTCGGTATTAACCGAGTTGCCGATAAGAAAGTTATCGGTGATATCGGATTTGAAGCTGCACAACAACGAGCAAGTTTTATTACACCGGTTCCGGGCGGAGTCGGTCCTATGACAGTTGCAATGTTGATGGTCAATACTTTTTCAGCTTACAAAAACCATCTGAATATTGCCAATTAAACTCATAATTTAAACAATTCTCCACATTCACACAATTAAGCTCTGTAGATTACAGGGCTTAATTCTTAATAAAATAAATCTAACTTTTTTAGGCTGAGTAAATCGATGCAAGGCTTAATTATTGCATATTGGGCAAGTTTTTACCCTTTAGCTCACAGAACAGCATATAAAAGTACAGCTTTTTTTTATTTCTCGATATAGTTCACAAATTTGAAGCAAAATTTACTCATTATATATAATAAATTTGCTAGCATAATGTGTAGCAACTCAGTAAAATGCGAGCTTTTTAAAATTATGACACCTTGAAGCACCAATTTAATTGCTATGCCACAATGTGTAATAACGAGGCAATTTATGACCACTGAAAAAACCAATTTACTTAATCTAACCCGTCAAGAAATGCGTCATTTTTTGTCGGATTTAGGCGAAAAACCTTTCCGTGCGGATCAAATTATGAAATGGATCTATCACTATGGTGAAGATAATTTCGATAATATGACTAATATTAACAAAGTTTTGCGTGAAAAATTAAAGCAAGTTGCAGAAATTAAAGCGCCTGAAATTGCAATTGAGCAACGTTCTTCCGATGGTACTATAAAATGGGCTATGCAGGTTGGTGATCAACAAATCGAGAGTGTTTATATTCCGGAAGCAGATCGTGCCACACTTTGCGTATCTTCCCAAGTTGGTTGTGCTTTGGCTTGTACATTCTGTTCAACAGCGCAACAAGGTTTTAATCGTAATTTGACCGTTTCTGAAATTATTGGTCAGGTTTGGCGCGCTTCCAAAGTGATTGGTGCTTTCGGTGAAACAAAAGTTAGACCGATTACTAATGTGGTAATGATGGGGATGGGCGAACCCTTGTTAAACGTAAGCAATGTAGTACCAGCAATGGAGATTATGTTAGATGATTTTGGTTATGGTTTATCCAAGCGCCGAGTGACTTTATCAACCTCCGGTGTTGTACCAGCACTTGATAAACTGGGTGAAATGATCGATGTTGCTTTAGCAATTTCATTACATGCGCCCAATGATGAGTTGCGCAATGAGATTGTGCCTTTAAATAAAAAATATAATATTGAAATGTTAATTGATTCCGTAAATCGTTATCTAAAAATTTCCAATGCAAACCACGGTAAGGTAACTATTGAATATGTTATGCTCGATCACGTTAATGATGAAGTCGAACACGCACATCAATTAGCTCAATTATTAAAGCATACGCCTTGTAAAATCAATCTTATTCCTTGGAATCCGTTCCCAGAAGCACCTTATAACAAGAGTTCTAATACGCGTATCGATCGCTTCCAAAAAACATTAATGGAATATGGATTTACCGTTATTGTACGAAAAACTCGTGGCGATGATATTGATGCGGCTTGTGGACAACTTGCCGGAGATGTAATTGATCGTACAAAACGTACTGCACAAAAACGAGCTTTTGGTAAAAATATTGAAATAACGCAATCTTAATGCTAGTAAGTGAGGAAATTATGAAAAATATAATGATGAAACTGAAATTTTTTATTCTACTTTCCTCACTATTTTCACTTTTTGCTTGTAGTCATTCTACTATAAATAAATCTCCTACTTTTAATAATGCCGCTGCGGCAAAAACTCGTGTTGAATTAGGGTTAGCTTATTTATCACACGGCAATCCTACATTAGCAAAAGCTAATTTAGATAAAGCACTACAACATACTCCAAATGATTACTTGCCTTATCTTGGTTTAGCCTATTTTTATCAACATACCCAACAACTCGAACTTGCTGGAGAATATTATCAAAAAGCACTCACTCTTTCTCCTAAGAATGGCGATGTATTGAATAACTATGCTACTTACCTCTGCTCTCAACGACAATTTAATGCGGCATTTAATTTTTTTGAACAAGCATTAAAAAGTAAATCTTATTATCATTTTGCTGATACTTATGAAAATATTGCTATTTGTGCCGTTTTAGCTAACGATCAAAACAAAATTGAACAAGCTTTAACCCAATTGGAGAAATATTCTGTAGATAAAGCGAAAAATTTACGGCAACGTTTACATAAATAACGGCAAAATCACCTTGATTGAGATTATTCTTATTTTTCTCTTGCCTGCCAATCTGTATAATAGCTAAATAATTTTTCTTTATAGCCACCAGCGTATTCTTACAATCCGCTACAGCTATTCATCACAATAAGTAATAAACGATTATGGATCAGGAACAACTTGCAACTAATGTCGATTTAGGACAACAACTGCGTAATGCTCGTGAACAACTTGGATTAACTATTGAACAGGTTGCCGAACAGATAAACTTACGACCGGTAATATTAAAACAATTCGAAGAAAACCAATTTGTTTTAAAAGATATTCCAGCAACTTTCGCTCGTGGTTACTTACGTAATTACTTAAAATTCCTACATTTACCAGCAACTTTATTAACCGATAATATTGCCTTTGGTACGGAAGTAAAAAATGACTTAAATAAAAATCATCGTACCAAAAACTCTGTTAATCGCTATGTTTCTCATCACCGTTGGTTACGACCTTTAAGTTGTATTGTATTAATTATCATCATCGGTATGACTGTTTTATGGTGGTGGCAGGATCACCAACGCTCTGCTAGCGAACGCAATAATTTTGTTGAAGAGCATTCCATAGCGGAACAAAACACAACTGAGAGCGCTCCAGTAGGCACTGATTCAATAAGTGAAAACGGTAACAATACAGAAACAACAGTAACCGATAATAACGAAAATATTGAAACAACAAGCACTACTAATCTTCAAACTGAAGCTAACGAGACTACAGCAGTAGTTAATAATAAAGAAACAACCGTAGTAACTAATAGCTCTACTAACAATAGTAGTGAAAATAAAAACAGTGAAGCTTATCCAAATACATCAACCGAAGCTTTAGCTACAGAAATGAATAAAATTGATGGCAATAACAGTACTACAGAAAACTTAACAACCACCAATCCTGCTGCAGAAGATGTTATTCCAAATAATTTAAAAATTGAAATTACCGGTGAAAGTTGTTGGCTTAGTGTAAAAGATGCTAATCGCAAAACATTAGCAGAACGAGAATACAGACGCGGCGAAATTTTAGATTTGACTGGTGATGCGCCTTATTCATTAATTATTGGTGCACCACAAAATGTAAAAATCAGTTACCAAGGTCAAGATGTGCCATTAAAAATTGATGGTCGTGTAGCAAAATTAACGCTACCGGCTCAACAGTAATTATCATTAATTTTAAAGAAAAATATGTTAAAACAATCTCCTATTCAACGTAGAAAATCTACTCGTATTTATGTTGGCAATGTACCCATCGGTGATGGAGCACCTATTGCTGTTCAATCAATGACGAATACAAGAACCACCGATATTGAAGCAACTGTTGCTCAAATCAAAGCATTGGAGCGTGTCGGTGCTGATATTGTACGTGTTTCCGTGCCAACAATGGACGCAGCAGAAGCATTTAAACTGATTAAACAACAGGTTAAAGTGCCGTTAGTTGCCGATATTCATTTTGATTACCGTATCGCATTAAAAGTTGCTGAATACGGCGTTGACTGTTTAAGAATCAATCCGGGTAATATCGGTAGAGAAGATCGTATCCGTGCTGTAGTCGATTGTGCCAGAGATAAAAATATTCCAATTCGGATCGGTGTTAATGCTGGTTCATTAGAAAAGGATCTGCAAGAAAAATATGGTGAACCAACACCACAAGCTTTATTAGAGTCAGCATTGCGACACGTTGATATTCTTGATCGATTGAATTTCGATCAGTTTAAAGTCAGTGTTAAAGCCTCTGATGTTTTCTTAGCAGTAGATGCTTATCGATTATTGGCTAAACAAATTAAACAGCCACTTCATCTCGGCATTACCGAAGCAGGTGGCGCCCGCTCCGGTTCTGTGAAAAGTGCTATTGGACTAGGTATGTTGCTTGCTGAAGGTATAGGTGATACCTTACGTGTTTCCTTAGCAGCCGATCCGGTAGAAGAGATCAAGGTCGGTTTCGATATTTTAAAATCATTGCGTATCCGTTCTCGTGGCATTAATTTTATCGCTTGCCCAACCTGCTCTCGTCAGGAGTTTGATGTTATCGCAACCGTTAATGCTTTAGAACAACGTTTAGAAGATATTATTACACCAATGGATGTTTCCATTATCGGTTGTGTGGTAAACGGTCCGGGAGAGGCTTTGGTTTCCGATCTTGGTGTCGCCGGTGGCAATAAAAAAAGTGGTTTTTATATCGCCGGACAACGTCAAAAAGAGCGTTTTGATAATGATCATCTTATCGATCAGCTCGAAACTCAGATTCGTGCACGAATAAGTGCGTTAGATCCAAATAATCAAATTAAAGTAGAACAAGTTTAATCATAAAAATAGGAATTTAATGTGGCAAAAACTATTCAAGCTATTCGAGGAATGAACGACTATCTGCCTAGCGATACACCGTTATGGCAATGGGTAGAAAATAAAATCAAGCAGCGTTTAAGCAGTTACGGTTACTCAGAAATCCGGATGCCGATTGTTGAATCAACTCCGCTTTTTGCTCGTGCTATCGGTGAAGTAACTGATGTTGTTGAAAAAGAGATGTTCACGTTTAATGATCGTGATGATGAAAGTTTAACATTGCGTCCGGAAGGAACTGCCGGTTGTGTACGTGCCGGAATCGAACACGGTTTGCTTTATAATCAAGAACAGCGTTTATGGTATATTGGGCCTATGTTCCGTTACGAACGTCCGCAAAAAGGTCGTTATCGCCAATTTCATCAATGCGGGGTTGAAGTTTTCGGTATCGCAAATCCATTAATTGATGCAGAATTAATTATTATGACCGCAAAATTATGGCAAGATTTAGGTATTGCCGATCACGTACAATTGCAACTTAACTCTATCGGTTCATTAGAAGCACGCAAAAACTATCGTGCCGCATTGGTTAATTATTTGCAAAATTATGTGGATCGGTTGGATGAAGACAGTAAACGTCGTTTAACCACTAATCCATTGCGAATTTTGGATAGTAAAGATGAGGAGGTGCAGCAAATTTTAAATAATGCACCGAAATTGCACGATTATTTAGATGAAGATTCTCGTCAACATTTTGCAACACTTTGTTCAATTTTAGAACAATATGGTATTCGCTATGAGATTAATCAGAAATTAGTACGTGGTTTAGATTACTACAACAAAACTGTTTTTGAATGGGTAACCACTGCTTTAGGCGCACAAGGTACTGTTTGCGGAGGCGGACGCTATGATGGTTTAGTAGAACAACTTGGTGGCCACGCTACACCAGCAGTCGGTTTTGCTATGGGCTTGGAACGTTTAGTGTTGCTGATTCAGGAAGTTGTTAAAAATCCACCGATTAACCCTAATGTTGATATTTATGTTATTCATCAGGGAGATAATACAACTCTACCTGCCCTACAATTAGCTACCCAACTTCGTTCAGCGTTACCACAAATTAAAGTAATGTTACATTGCAGTGGAGGTAACTTTAAAAAACAATTTAAACGTGCAGACAAGCTCGGCGCAAAATTTGCATTAATTCTCGGTGAAGATGAAGTAGCACGACAACAGGTTGTGATTAAAGATCTATTAAGTGGAGAACAGCAAATTACATTAGCAAATACCGATGCTATCGGCTATTTAACCCCATTTTACACATCTCGCTAAGGAGGCAACATAATGGCTTATACAACCAGTGATGAACAACTGCAAATTGAAGAAATCAAACAGTGGTGGAAAGAGAACGGCAAAGTCATTATTGCCGCTATTATTTTAGCTATTATCGGTGTATTCGGATGGCGTTATTGGCAGGGTTACCAGCAGAGTAAAATTCATCAATCTTCTGCGGAATTTTCTCAAATAATGAAGGCTACCGAACAATCTGATACTGTGAAGGCAAATGCCCAATTAACTCAATTTGTTGAAGCTAATCCAAGCAGCACTTACTCCGCCTTTTTATTATTAGAACAGGCAAAAAAACAGATTGACGTCAATCAATGGCAACAAGCTGCCGATACGCTACAAAAAGCACTTAACAATGCAAAGGATAGCGCATTGATTTCATTAATCGCACTGCGTTTAGCAAGTGTACAAACACAGTTGAAACAGTTTGAACCGGCATTGGCAACATTAGGCAAAGTAACGGATCAAGCGTGGCAAGGAAGAAAAGCGATGCTTTCAGGTGAAATTTATAATGCAATGGGTAATAAAGCGGAAGCGAAAAAATCGTTTGAAGCGGCATTAACCACTGCCAACCCACTTGAAGCACAATGGTTACAAATCCAAATCAATAATTTGTAATATCCCTTTCCCCCGACACACTATCGGGGGATTTTTATATCTGAAAAATCACATATTATCAAAATAAAAAAATTGCTAATAACATTACAACGCTATTATCAGTAACACCAGTAACCATTCTATCGAATATAACAGGTTAAATTTGCTGTAAACACAAATAGTGCATTTATTTAGCTACACACTCTTGTAATAAGACCTTATCTTGGGAAGCCGTTTTACCTAATTGCAACCAAGAATTAACTTTGCTCTGTTGCCAATTTTGAGTATTCAACGCTTCAACACTTAACATATAATATTGATTAGCAAAAACAAAATGATCACCTTGGCTTAGCTGTTTATCCCATTTTAATAATTCCATTTTACCTTGCCAAAAAACGTTTACCTGATCTTGTTGATAACTGATTTTAAGATCTTTACCGTTATCACAACGATAAACTATATCATTGATTCCTTTGATATTTTTCTGTTCTACATTAATAATCTTCAGTTTCACATTATAAACACGTTTCACATTCGGCTGTTTACGAGCATCATTACGAGTTTGATATACAGTCAATGTATATTTACCTGAATACGGCAACACTTGATAAATAGCTGATAAATTAGCTGTCGCTTTAGCGTGGTTAAGTGAAAATTGAATTTGTCGGTCATTATCGATTGTTTCTAAAGTAAGAAGCTGACCTTGTTTTGCATAAAAGCTATAGCGATCTACATCATAGCCTTTAATTGTGCCTTTTAATTCGGCGAAATTTTCCCCTTTAGCAAACTGTACAGAAAAATCATTAGTATTTACGGCAGCACCATCATTACTGTTATTAGTAGATTGTTCCGCATTTACACTGCAAGCCTGTGCCAAACCAAGCACGAACAGCACGGTTACTAATTTTAATTTCATATTTGAACTCCCTTTATTTGAAAACTAATAAAAAAGGATAGTGTTTTTTAAATCACTATCCTTTCTAAACCTAAAATAAACGAAATCTGTTTATTAAAGTGCTGATTTTGCTTTTTCAACTAAAGCTGCGAAAGCTACTTTATCGAATACTGCGATATCAGCAAGAATTTTACGATCGATTTCCACAGAAGCTTTTTTCAAACCATTAATAAAACGGCTGTATGATAAACCGTTTTGACGAGCTGCCGCATTGATACGAGCAATCCATAATTGACGGAATTGACGTTTACGTTGACGGCGGTCACGGTAAGCATATTGACCAGCTTTAATTACTGCTTGGAAAGCAACACGATATACACGAGAACGTGCACCATAATAACCTTTAGCTGCCTTAAGAATTTTCTTATGACGAGCTCTTGCAATTACACCACGTTTTACACGGGCCATAGGAATCTCCTTTGTCTATTTGTACTTAAAAAATAACGAAACGTTCGCTAACCTGTGGGTTATGCGTATGGTAAACAAGCTACGACTAAAACTTGGTCTGCTTTCGCAACCATTGATTTATGACGTAAATGGCGTTTACGTTTAGTTGATTTCTTAGTCAAAATATGACGAAGATGAGATTGTTTACGTTTAAAACCGCCAGTTCCAGTTTTTTTGAAACGTTTAGCAGCACCACGTACTGTTTTAATTTTAGGCATTGTTTAATAACTCCGCATTGTTTACGATTAATCACTAATAATCAGGCGAATAAAAAGCAAAGACGCAAAACACCTTTACTTCTCACTACTTGAACTGCACTGACTATTTCTTTTTCGGGGCAAGCACCATCACCATTTGACGACCTTCAATCTTAGATGGTTCAGATTCAACTACAGCTAATTCTGCCAAATCTGCTTTGATACGATCCAACATTTCGATGCCAATCTGCTGATGTGCCAATTCACGACCACGAAAACGTAGTGTGATTTTAGTTTTATCCCCATCTTCCAAAAAGCGAATCAGGCTGCGTAGTTTTACCTGATAATCGCCTTCGTCAGTTCCAGGACGGAACTTAACTTCTTTTACCTGAACAACTTTCTGTTTCTTTTTCTGCTCTTTTGCAGTTTTGCTCTTTTCATAAAGGAATTTACCGTAATTCATAATACGGCAAACCGGAGGTTCAGCATTAGGACTGATTTCGACAAGATCCAAATCGGCCTGCTCAGCCAACTCTAATGCCTGTTGGATAGATACAATCCCCGCTTGCTCACCATCTTGGTCGATCAAACGGACTTCCTTCACACGAATTTCTTCATTAATACGATTCGGACGATTAGCTGCTGGTGCTTTTTTTACGGTTTTAATAATCTTATTCCTCTATTAAGTTAACTTATCCATCTGCAAAATACAGAAACTTAGGTTGTTCATCAATTTATTGACAAAAAACGGTGCTGATTCTATAAAATTTCCGCTGTAGTTGCAATAAGCAAGCTCAATTTTCTCACTTTCGTTTATAAGCCTAGAGCATAACGCAAAGCCTGACGCTTAATAAAACCAGCTCGCTCAGAAACCAATAATGCAATATTACGTGCTACCTTAACCGGCAGTAATGGAGAACGAAATGTTTTATAAAAAACATCCATTGTTGATTGCATTAACAGATTATCTTTATAACGTTGCTGTTGATAGCGTTGCAAAAAGTTATCTTTCGTTAAACCGACATCCTGTTTTAGTACCCACTCAACATTTTCCAATAATGCTTTCACATCCTTAAAACCAAGATTTACTCCCTGTCCAGCTAAAGGATGAATACTGTGTGCCGCATCACCGACTAAAATCACACCATTTTTATAATACTGCTGTGCGTGACGGCGAGTTAAGGCAAATGAACCCCATTTTTTAACCGTAATTTTGCCTAATCTTTCAGGAAAATATTGCTCAACTTCTGCTGTTAATTTTTCTGCTGATAATTTTTTCAAAAAATCAATCCTTTCAGGCATATCATACCAAACCAAACAGACCTGTTTACCTAATAATGGCAATAAAGCGCGAGGACCACTTGGATAGAATTGTTGCCACGTCATTGACTGCTGTTCGGCTTCCGTATCCGCTAAAATTAACATACAATCCTGTTGATAACGCCAACCTGTAACGCCAATACCAGCAATTGTTCGCCATTGAGAGGTTGCTCCATCAGCAGCGATAATATATGGACTACAAATCCGTTCTCCATTGTCTAAAATAAGATGCCATATATTCTGCTGATACTGTTGTACACTGACCTCACAATTCGCGGCAAAATCAACATTCGGTAATTGTTGGAACTGTTGCCACAATCCCTCTTGAATCAAGAGATTTTCCACCATAAAGCCAAGTTGCGGTAAATCAACCTCTTTAGCACTAAACGTAGTAGAAAAGCCTTCTATCTCCCAAGTACTTAATTCGCTATAAGGGCAAACTCGACGATCTGCGATATATTGCCACGCATTTAAATTCTCCAATAATTTAACTGATCCTTGACTGATAGCGGAAATACGTAAATCATATTCACAATCAGTGGAAAAATGAGGTAAAGGTAAACGTTCTAGCACGAATATTTTCAATCCTAATCTAGCTAGTCCAGCAGCACAAGCAGCACCAACCATTCCTCCGCCAATAATAATAAAATCATAATGTTTTGCCTGTTCACACATTTTTGTACCCTTTTCTTCTTTTTTCCCTTATTTTACTCACAAAAGCTGAAGTTGCCTAAAAGAAAATCATTAACATACCCCAATGAAGTGCTAGAGATTATGCAGATAAATCGGTAGAATAGCCGCCGACTTTTACGCCGCTATATTCAGATAGCACTATTTTATCGCGGATAAGTCAGTATCACACTTATCCAATTTAAATCATCCATTAACTTTCAATTGAAATAGAATGACACAAAAACTACACATTAAAACTTGGGGCTGCCAAATGAATGAGTATGACTCAGCTAAAATGGCAGACTTATTAAACAATACTCACGGTTTAGAGTTGACAGAAAATGCGGAAGAAGCAGATATTTTGTTATTGAATACCTGTTCAATCCGTGAAAAGGCACAAGAAAAAGTATTCCATCAATTAGGACGTTGGAAAGATTTGAAAAAACAAAATCCTAATCTGATTATCGGTGTTGGCGGTTGTGTCGCCTCACAGGAAGGTGAACATATTCGTGATCGTGCCCCTTATGTTGATATTATTTTCGGCCCACAAACTTTGCACCGCCTGCCGGAAATGGTTAATCAAATTCGTGGGGGTAAAAGCTCTGTGGTCGATGTCAGTTTCCCAGAAATTGAAAAATTTGATCGCTTACCAGAGCCTAGAGCCGAAGGTCCAACAGCATTTGTTTCCATTATGGAAGGTTGTAATAAATATTGTTCATTCTGCGTTGTACCTTATACACGTGGCGAAGAAGTAAGCCGCCCTGTCGATGATGTGTTATTTGAAATTGCACAATTGGCAGAACAGGGGGTTCGAGAAGTCAATTTGTTAGGTCAAAATGTAAATGCTTACCGAGGTCCGACCCACGATGGTGAGATTTGCTCATTTGCCGAATTATTACGTTTAGTTGCTGCAATTGATGGTATTGATCGTTTACGTTTTACTACGTCTCATCCGATAGAATTTACTGATGATATTATTGATGTCTATCGCGATACTCCGGAACTAGTTAGCTTCCTACATTTACCAGTGCAAAGCGGTTCCGACCGTGTTTTATCTATGATGAAACGTAATCACACCGCATTGGAATATAAAGCGATTATCCGTAAACTACGTGAAGCTCGTCCTGATATTCAAATCAGTTCCGATTTTATTGTTGGCTTCCCTGGAGAAACCGCACAAGATTTTGAACAAACCATGAATTTAATTGCGCAAGTCAATTTTGATATGAGTTTCAGTTTTATCTACTCTGCCCGTCCCGGCACCCCGGCAGCAGATATGCCGGATGATGTTAGCGAAGAGGAAAAAAAACAACGTTTATATCTGTTACAAGAACGCATTAATCAACAAGCATCACAATTCAGCCGCCGTATGTTAGGCACTGAACAACGTATTTTGGTGGAAGGTCCGTCCAAAAAAGACATTATGGAGTTAACAGGTCGTACCGAAAATAATCGTATTGTTAATTTTGTCGGCTCACCAGATATGATTGGCAAATTCGTTGATGTAAAAATCACTGATGTTTATACCAATTCTTTACGTGGTGAAGTAGTACGCACTGAAAATGATATGGATCTTCGAGTACAACACTCTCCACAAGCAGTAATACAACGTACACGCAAAGAGGATGAACTCGGTGTTGGACATTATCAAGCCAATTAATCGTTTTTTGGTAAGGAATAATAACGAATTTTTCACAGATTCGCTGTTTTATTAAAAACACCGAAACGATTAAAACTCTGCTATTCACAGCGGTAGGATGTATTTTTCGGAAGAGTAATAGCCCTTCCAAATCAAGACAATTCATAGTTCAATGCTTTATCTGTTGTTCTGTGAATTGAAACATGCTATTTTTAGGCACTGTTTTGCCAAAACCGGCATAAAACACTTAGTTTTTATTTTGTTATTAAGGAAAAAAACAATATGGGTATTATCTCTACAGCATATGCTGCCGACGCTGCAGCACAACAGGGCGGCGGCTTACAAATGATCTTTTTATTGGTCATTTTTGGGCTTATTTTCTACTTTATGATTTTCCGTCCGCAATCTAAACGTAATAAACAACATCGTGAATTGATGTCTTCACTTGCGAAAGGTGAAGAAGTTTTAACCAGCGGCGGTTTATTAGGCAAAATCACTAAAGTTTCTGCTGAGAGCGACTATATTGTTATCGCCCTTAACGACACTAACGAAGTTACTATCAAAAAAGATTTTATCGTAGCCGTTCTGCCGAAAGGTTCTATCAAATCACTTTAATTTACCTTCCAGACAAGGTTAGAACACGCGTTTTTAGCGCGTAGTGTGGGTTACCGGGGCAATCAACAACTGTTTGATTGCCCTGTGTGTTAAACAATTTACAAAGGTTTTTATTGTGTTAAATCGTTTCCCTTTATGGAAGAATCTGATGGTGATCTTCGTTGTCGTCATCGGCATTTTATATGCGCTTCCAAATCTTTACGGTGAAGACCCGGCAGTTCAGGTTTCAGGAACGCGCGGTCAACTTGCCACCGAACAAACCTTATCCGACGTTCGTCAGGTACTTGAACAAAATAAACTTCCTATTAAATCTATCGCCTTAGAAAACGGCTCTATTTTGGCAAAATTTACCAGCACTGATGAGCAGCTTCTCGCCAAAGATAAAATTTTAGAAAAACTAGGCAACAACTATTCCGTTGCCTTAAATCTTGCTCCAGCAACCCCAGCTTGGCTGACCGATATCGGTGCTGGTCCAATGAAATTAGGATTAGATTTACGTGGTGGTGTACGTTTCTTAATGGAAGTCGACCTAAAATCAGTATTAGCTAAACAGCAGGAACAATTACAGGATTCTCTCCGTACTGAGTTGCGTAAGGAAAAATTTGTCTATAAAGCAATCCAATCCGGTGAAAATTACTCCACCGTTATCACACTTGCCGATAATATTTCACCAAGTGATGTGGTACGTGTCTTAAAGCGTAAACACGCTAATTGGGACGTGGTCAGCGATGGACAAAATGTTACATTAACCCTTTCAGAAAATGAACTCGTTCGTTTAAGAAAGAGTGCCGTTGAACAAAATATCACTATTTTACGTAAACGTGTTAATGAACTTGGTGTTGCGGAACCAGTCGTACAGCAACAAGGAGCAGATCGTATCGTAGTTGAATTACCGGGTGTACAGGATACAGCCCGTGCTAAAGAAATTTTAGGTGCAACTGCTACATTGGAATTCCGTATGGTCAATCAAACAGCTAACCTTGCAGCTGCTGAAAATGGAATGGTTCCATCTGACTCTGAATTACAACACGACCGTAACGGCACGCCAGTCGTTGTTTATCGTAAAACTATTTTGGGTGGTGAACATATTACTGATGCAAATTCTGGTAACGATGAATATGGTCGTCCTCAAGTTAATATCTCTTTAGATAGCGAAGGCGGAAATATGATGTCAGAAGCCACTAAAACCGCAATCGGCAAACCAATGGCAACTGTCTATAGCGAATATAAAGACAGTGGTAAAAAGGATGAAAACGGTAAGGCTATTTTAACTAAACACGAAGAGGTTATTAATGTTGCTACCATTCAATCTCGTTTAGGTAATACTTTCCGCATTACAGGTATTAACTCCCCTGCTGAGGCACAAAATCTTTCCGTGTTATTACGTTCAGGCGCATTAATTGCCCCGATTCAAATAGTTGAAGAACGGACTATCGGTCCTTCTCTTGGAGCACAAAATATCGAACAGGGTATGAAAGCAAGCTTTTGGGGATTACTCATTGTTGTACTCTTTATGGCGCTTTATTATCGTAAATTCGGTTTGATCGCCAATTTGGCATTGCTTGCTAACATCGTTATCCTTGTCGGTTTAATGTCATTAATACCTGGAGCAACTTTGTCTATGCCTGGGATTGCAGGGATTGTGCTTTCAGTCGGGATGTCTGTTGATGCCAACGTGTTGATTTTTGAGCGTATTAAAGAAGAGTTGCGTAACGGTCGCTCAGTACAACAGGCAATTAATGAAGGCTACAACGGTGCATTCTCCAGTATCTTCGATGCCAACTTGACTACTATTTTGACTGCCGTGATTCTTTATGCAGCAGGTAGTGGGCCAGTAAAAGGCTTTGCGATTACATTATCTCTTGGTGTTGCTATTTCGATGTTTACTGCTATTACCGGTACTCGTGCGGTGGTGAATTTCCTCTATGGTGGAAAACGAATTAGTAAATTATCGATCTAGGAGAAGAGTTACTTATGAAAAATACTATAGATAACCAAATTGAAGCTCTTAATGATATTAAGCTACCATATAAGCTAATCCATTTTATGCGCTATCGTATGGTAGGCTATGCTCTATCAATTATTGTGGTAGCAATTTCATTATTTTTTATTATTACTAAAGGTTTTAACTGGGGCTTAGATTTCACCGGTGGGACAGTGATTGATACTTCATTCTCACAACCTGCCGATTTGCCGAAGATCCGTTCTATTTTAGCTCAGAACGGCTTGGATAATGCTGTTGTACAAGCATCAGGTGGTGTGCGTGATGTGATGGTTCGTGTGCCTGCATCCGTAAATGATCCAAATATCGGTACGCATATCAAAACTATTTTGAGTAACAATATTGATAAAGAAGTGTCAATTCGCAGTATTGAGTTCGTTGGTCCAAATGTCGGTGAAGAACTAACCACTTCCGCAATTTACGCCACCTTAATCACTTTAGCAATGTTATTGTTATATGTCGGTTTGCGTTTTGAATGGCGTTTAGCTTTAGGTGCGATTCTCTCTTTAGCACACGATGTAATCGTTACTTTAGGTTTCTTCGCAATGTTACAAGTTGAGATAGATTTAACCTTTGTCGCAGCAATTCTTTCTGTTATTGGTTATTCCTTGAACGATAGTATCGTAGTATTTGACCGTGTACGAGAAAATTTCCGTAAAATTCGCCGTGCCTCTACTGTAGAAATTATAGATATTTCACTTAGTCAAACCTTATCAAGAACCTTGATGACATCCATCACCACATTAATTGTAGTGATCTCCTTATTGTTATTCGGTGGTCCAACTATTCACAGTTTCTCTTTAGCATTATTAATTGGTATAGGTTTCGGTACTTATTCTTCAATTTATATTGCAGTTGCGCTTGCTTTAAACTTTGGCTTGAAACGTGAACATATGTTACCACCTAAAGTGGAAAAAGAAGGAGCTGATCAAGAATCACTTTTACCATAATAAAAATTTCTTAACTTAATCTTTTACATCAGCCGTTTATTTTACGGCTGATGTTTTATTGAATATCCGCTATAATAACGCCATTCAAGTTGATAAAGGCTTTCTTAAAATGCGTCAAAAGAAGATAATGAAATCACTCGATGCTATCGATATGAAAATTCTTAATGAATTGCAGCATAACGGTAAAATTTCCAATATCGAACTTTCAAAACGGGTCGGTTTATCACCAACTCCTTGTCTAGAGCGAGTAAAACGATTAGAAAAACAAAATGTGATTATGGGTTATCGCGCTTTGCTCAACCCTGAATTATTGGATTCTCCTTTGTTAGTTATTGTAGAAATTACTTTGGTTCGCGGTAAACCGGATGTTTTTGAAGAGTTTAATCGAGCGGTGCAAGAGCTAGAAGAAATCCAAGAGTGTCATTTAGTTTCTGGTGATTTTGATTATTTACTGAAAACGCGTGTTGCAGATATGGCAGCATACCGAAAACTGTTAGGCACGACTCTGTTGCGTTTACCGGGTGTAAACGATACTCGTACTTATGTTGTGATGGAAGAAGTCAAACAAACCAATTATTTATTGCTTAAATGAATTTATCCCTTTAGTTTAACAGCTAAAGGGATTTTTCCTTTCTTATTTTCTATTTCTTAAATAAGACCTTGGTATTTATCACAGCCATCTTAATAAACTTGCCATAACTATTCACTCTAAACCATCCCTCCATTATTTTGTTAAACGATAACTCTGTTCAATTAGAGGAATCAATTCCGACATCTCAATTTTTGCTAAATCCACACTCAACCAATGCTGCTTATTCATATGATATGCTGGATAAAATCCTTCAGACTGTCGTAAACCATCAATCAATTCTGGGGATAATTTGAGATTCAGGATATTTACCATTTCTTTGGTAGATAATCCCAATTTATCGCCCACCAACGGCATAAATAATGCAAACCATTTTTTATTTGTAAAATGCCGAAACACTGCAAACTCAGGATACTTGTCGAACAAATGCTCTGCTACCGCAGAATAATGTTCATTTAAATAGAGAAAAAGTGTTTGAGGTAAAACCATAAGATTTGTACTTATATAATAACCTACTAACCTGCTACTCAATTTGAATATTATAAATTAGAACAAAAAAGAGGGATACTTCTTAGTTATCCCTCTATTCACATTTATTTAACCGTAAACAAAACAATATCAGGAAAAATAATCAATAATGCCAGTAATACGATTTGTAGAGCAATAAATGGTAATACAGATTTAAAAATATCAACAAGCTCAATGCCTTTCGGTGCGACGCTATGCAAATAAAACGCTGCTGGTCCAAATGGTGGGGATAAAAAAGAAACTTGCATATTTACACAGAATAATACGCCGAACCAAATAGGGTCATATCCAAGATTTTGTACAATAGGAACGAAAATAGGCATTGTCAACATTGCAATTCCAATCCAATCAAGGAAAAGACCTAATATAAATAGTATTATCATCATAATCAGTATAATACCAATAGGCGGTAATCCCGAACTTACAAGCATAGACTCTACAAAACGATTTCCTCCTACTAAATTATAAATACCAACCAAAATATAAGCACCAATACCTATCCACATTATCATTCCACAAGTCTGCATCGTGGTATAAGAAGCCTCCTTCATCACTTTAAAATTAAGCTCTTTTCTATATAAAGAAACTGCCATAACCGCAATCACACCAACAGCTGCCGCTTCAGTAACAGAAGCTATTCCACCATAAATACTTCCTAGCACAATTAATGCAATCATTGCTGGTAATGCAATATTAATACGAGCCCTTTTTCTCTCTTCTTTTGAAATAGGAGCGTTACGTTCTTCTTCAGGAATAGCCGGTAATAATTTAGGATTTATACGCCCTCTAATCACAATATAAGAAATATACATAAAAGCTAACAAAAATGCAGGGATAAAACTTGCTGTAAATAGATCTCCAATCGAAACTGATGCAACTAAACCATAAATAATTAATACAATACTTGGTGGAACCATCGTTCCCAAAGCACCTGAAGAGACAACAGTACCAATTGCTAATTTCTTATCATATCCAAGTCTTAACATCTGGGGTAAAGCCAACAGTCCTAATAATACGGTTTCACCTCCAATAATTCCTGACATAGTCGCTAAAAAAACACCAATGAAAACAGTTTGTAGGGCAACTCCTGTTCTAAATTTTCTGGTAGTAAGCCACATTGCATTATAAAGATCCTTAGCTATTCCAGTTTTATCTAATAAGGAAGCCATTAACACAAACATAGGCACTGCAAGCAGAGAATAACTCGTCATAAAGCCATAAACACGATTAACCACCATTGGCAATACATCTGGAGAGAACCATCCCACAGCAAGAAGAGTTGCAATCAATCCCGTTAGAAATGCTAATGGTACTCCTGTTACTAATAGAAAACACATTGCTAAAAATAAAATTAATGTAACAAGATCAATACCTAAGCTACTAAGACCAAACATAATAAATCTCCTTATCTATATCTATCAGTTAAACGTTGTTTTAACTTCCAAACAACCTGAATAAAAAACAGACAAAATAGAGCGAAAATAGCAACCTTTAATAGCCCAGGGATAGGTGGATTCCAAGCTGATCCTGATCGTTCTAACGTGACTTCACCATTTGGAGATAGTGCTGCACTACGAGCAACAAAATAACTAGAATAAGCCAATAACCCTAAAAAAATTAACGTTATAATACTGCTAAATATTTCTAATCGATTTCTCCACTTATCAGAAACGTAATTAAGTAGAATGGGAACTCGGATATGTTTATTTCTTCCATAAGAAAATAACCCAGCATACACCATTAAAAATCCAGCTAATGCAATACTAGTTTCATGAACCCAATCGGTTGGAGAATTAAATACATATCTGGAAATAATTTCATAAAATGAAATAACAACAATAAGTAAATATCCCCACGATAATTTATGACCAATTGATTCAATGACTTTATCAAAAAACGTCAGTTTTTCCTCTATTTGAGGCTGCTTTATCTTATCCATACTCACCTCCTATTTAATAGAAATATAGCCAAGCTATTAACAATAATAAATCTTTATAGCTTGGCCTAATTCTGACTTATTGAATCATTCCTTTATCTTTTAAATATTTCATAACTACATCATAATATTTCTTAGACATAGGTGATTTATCTGCCCATTCAGGCCATAATTTAGTTGCAGTTTCACGAACTTTAGAGACTTCTTCCGGTGACCACGAAATAATAGTAATATCCGCTTTTTTATTTTTAATAGCTTCTTCATCCAATTTTTGATGCATAGCTAAAAAACCTTCCGCGTATTGTTTACTTGCTTTTGCCAATATATCTTTTAAATCCGGTGGCAAACCATCATAAATTTTTTTATTCAATGTAACCTGATTAACCGGCATTGAATGCCAACCTGGATAAATAGGATATTTAGCAATATCATTCATTCCATTAGCCTGATTACGTGCAAAAATAGAATAATCTGATGCATCAATCACACCTTTCTCTAAAGAAGTATAAACTTCAGATCCTGGCAAATTTACAGGTGCTGCTCCTAAATTTTTGAATAAAGCCTGCACTAATCCTTCCGGAGCTCGAACTTTTACCCCCTGTAATTCTTTAATATTATGAATAGGTTTCTTAGAAACCAACGACTCACCACCTACTGTACTTATTGCTAATAGTTGTACCCCATACTTATTCAGTAATTCATTAGCTACATTAAACCCACCACCGTTATACATAAAATCAATTAAATCTTTTGGATTACTCCAAGCACCAATTAGATTACCGTATAGAGCAAAAGCAGGATCTTTTCCTGAAAAATAAGATGGATCAGTAAAATCACCTTGTAAGATATTCATACCAATAGAGTCTAATGTTTGGTTGTGTTCAACAACTGATCCAGCTCCCAAAACATTAATATGTATACGGCCATTAGATAATTGTTCCACATCCTTTGCCCACTGCTGTTGATATTTAAAAGCATCATCTCCAGGTTGATCAGACGATTGAAAGTTCCAATCATATTCCGCAGAAAATACAGTTGCAGAAAACGCTAATAAAGAACAAGCTAATACACTTTTGAGTAGTTTCATTTTGATGTTCCTCTTATATAGATTAATTAATCGTGTTTTCTTACCATTCGGCAAAAGAACCATCTTTATTTCGCCAGATAGGGTTATGCCAATGAACATCTTTGCCATTTTGAAGCTTCATAAAAGATTCATTTATATCAATACCTAATCCAGCTTCTGTTAATATTTCACAGTAACCATTTTTAAAGTCATAGACCTCCTTATTTTTCATATAATCTAAAACATCATTTTCTTGGTTATAATGAATACCAATACTCTGTTCTTGAATAATTGCATTTAAACAGACTGTATCAATATGTAGTGAAGACGCTAATGCAATAGGCCCTAGTGGGCAATGAGGGGCTATCGCTACATCATAAGCTTCTGCCATAGTTGCAATCTTCCTTAATTCAGAAATTCCTCCACAATGGGAGACATCAGGTTGTAAAATATCAACACCACCTCTTTGTAATAGATGTTTAAACTCCCATCGTGAAAACATTCTCTCGCCGGTTGCTATTGGAATAGCTCCATATCTAGCAATTTCATGTATTGCATCAAAATGTTCTGCTAACACAGGCTCTTCGACAAACATTGGATTAAATACAGCCAATTCTTTTAATAAGATTTTTGCCATTGCTTTATGTACTCGCCCATGAAAATCTATACCTATCCCAAAATCTTTACCGACAACATCTCTAATAGCCTGTACTCGTGCTAATACTGAATCTACTTTTGAATAATCATCAATAAAATTAAGCTCCTCAGTACCATTCATCTTAATAGCTGTAAATCCTGCTTCTTGACGCTCTTTTGCCATTCTTGCAACATCGTCTGGTCTATCTCCACCAATCCAAGAATAAACTCTTATACGATCTCGACATTTACCCCCCAATAATTGATAAACAGGCGTATTTAAAGCTTTACCCTTAATATCCCATAAAGCTTGATCGATGCCGGCTAATGCACTCATCATAATCGGTCCACCTCGATAAAAAGAAGATCGATAAAGCACATTCCAATGATCTTCAATATCTCTTGGATCTTTTCCGATTAAATATTCCATTAATTCATCGACACAGGTATGAACCGTATGAGTTCGCCCTTCTAAACAAGGCTCTCCCCAACCCACAATTCCTTCATCTGTAATAATTTTTAAAAATCCCCATCTTGGCGGAACAATAAAAGTTTCATAACCAATAATTTTCATTTTATACTCCAAATTAAATTTGCAACTCACTCCAAACTTGTTTAAATTTTTTGGCATTTTCTATAAATTCATCTATCGGCATTCCTGCACGATAAAGTGCATTACCTAACCCAAAACCTTTAGCTCCAAGTGTTATATAACTTTGCATTTGTTCTTTATCCGCCTTAATTCCTCCAACTGGAAAACAACTAACATTTTTAGGTAAAACACTTAACATCGCTTGAAACCCTTTTGTACCAACCAATTCAGCTGGAAAAATTTTGAGCATTGTTGCGCCTGAATTAATAGCTAAAAATGCCTCAGTAGGCGTCATAATGCCAACAAAAATACTACATCCAGAAGCCTTAGCTAATTTAATGACTTCAGGATCTACATTAGGCGTTACTATCAACTTTACATCTATCTCTAATACTTGATTTAATAAAGAAACATTTGTTACCGTTCCTGCACCAATACAACACTGATCTGAAAATTTCTGTTGTAATAACTTAATCGTTTTTAACGCATTTGGACTATTCAAAGGTACTTCAATAAAGTAATAACCAAGCTCAATTAGATGAGACACATATTTTTCTGCCTCTTCCATTCTTATTCCTCTTAAAATAGCCACAAGAGGACATTTATCAGATAGATTGTTTATACTCATATTTATTCCTTAATCGCTTACCATAGATTCTATGCCTGCTAAAAAACAATGTTCGCCATCAACCACTTGATGCCGATAACCCAAGTATTTCAAAGCATTGGTATAACGTTTCACAATATTTTCACTACCGACAACATAATGATTTAAATCTTTCGGTAATAATCGAATTTCATTACCGATGATGATGCCAGATAAATAACTTCTTACTTGGTTCGATGATATTTGCTGATTTAGAAATAGTGTTCTGGTTGAAAAAAGTGCATTGGAAAGAGGTATTTCATTACCAATTTCTACCCCTTTAAGAAAAGCAGACTCATCATTATAAAAACTAGGCATTCCTTTAGTTAAGATGCTGTACTGATCAAGTAATGAAAATAATTCTCCGGTCATTAACGTACAAAAATCCACTAATTTTCCAAATTGGATAGATGCATGCTTACTATGTGTGCCGGGTAAAATTACAGATAAATCGTCACCTTTTGTCATTTTATATAAACCAAGTAATTGTGTTTCCTCTCCGCGCATTACATCAAAAATCCCATATTTATTTATCATAGCTATCCCAGGCACAATAAAAGCTGGAATACCATTAGATAAAGTAAACGAATATAACGATTTTTTAATATCTTCTAAATTTACCGATCCATATAGATATGGAACTTCAATCCATCCATTTTTTGACCCTATCATTCCTGACATACCAACAAATCTATTATTCAAGTCATACAAGAAGAAATGCTGTTTAAAAAGATCTAGAATAACATCTTCAAACTTATCGCCCTCAATAAACTTCACCCCTTTATTATTGTTTTCCAACATTTTATTATCTTTATTCATACTAAGATAATATGCTCTAAAATTTGTTGTTCCCCAATCAATAGCAATCATAACCCACCAAATAACATTATCTTGTATTACAAGATAATAATCAAAAAATAAACATTTTTCTGTGATAAAGATCCCATTTTTGATCAATAATTTTCTCTTTTTTTTCATTACAATTTTTGATGAAAAGGTATAATTAACTAACGTGGATTAACATTAAAGAATTGAGAGTGAAAACATATGTTGAAATCAGACCATATAATGAAGAATATAATTCTTAAAATATTCAATGGAGATTTTAAAGAGGGAGAGTTACTCCCAGGAGAAATTGAAATTGCAACTGAATTCAACGTTTCCCGCACATCTGTCAGAACAGCATTACAAACCATTGCTAATAAAGGAGTAATTTCAATCATTCCTAAAAAAGGAAGTATTATAAATAAAATAGAATACTGGAATTGGCTTGATCCGGAAATTTTGACATTTTTTTCATTAGAAGATATTAGCCCTGTTTTATTACAACATTTATTAATTACTCGATTAATTTTTGAACCTAATATCTGTGCTATCTCTGCACTTACTTCAACAGCTGAAGATCTAGTGAAGATTGAACAAGGATATCTATTTATGAAACAGAGTATCCAAGAAAATAATCGCGAACTTTTTATAAAAGGAGATAAAATTTTTCATTCTTCTATCGTCAATTCTTGTAGGAACCCCTTTCTATCCTCATTAGATGCAATGCTATCAACAGCAATGTCGATATCATACAATCAAACTTTAGAACAAAAATTAACAGATTCTTCCGCTGCTGTACAACTGCATGGGGAGTTATTTGAAGCAATTCGTAAAAGAGAGGCTCATACGGCACGAGAACTGGCTAAAGAATTAATTACTAACGCAATAACTAAGATCTTATCAGATAAAGAACTATTACATTTAATAAATAACTTACGTTAACGATACACTAATCTTGTTTGTCTAACCCACCTTGAGTTGCTATCATAGCAGCTCAATTTTAGTATTCGTATTTTATTGAAAACAATGATTAATAAACTCAAAAATATCAAACTGAATCAGCTTCCTTTATCCCATTTTAAACAGGTAGAAATTAAGAAAGAGTATTTACGTTCCAACCTTTACCTTTTTAACCTTGGACTTATTTTATTAACGTTTTTTGGGTTATATTTACTAGTGGCTTGGGCATCTTACCATCCAATGGATAATGCTTGGACTATCGCCAGCAACCAGCCAACAGTCTATAACAAAGCTGGCGCATTCGGTGCTTGGATTATTGATGTTTTATTCGCCTTATTTGGTCGAATTGCCAATATTTTGCCTTTTATTTGCTTTTTAGTTCCTATTTTTCTATTACGCTATCATCCGATTACGGAAATGAAATGGCGCACTTTTTTCCTTCATTGCATCGGTTTTTTACTTTTTTTATGCAGCATTTCAACTTTAGCTGCACTCTATTTACCCAATAGTAGCAACCATTTAGCAGGTGGGGTTATCGGAACCATCATTGTTCAATTTATTGCTAAAACAACTGGCACACTGTTACTTTCACTTATTGCGTTATTGACGACCGCTTTGGGTTTTGTGCTTTCTGCGGGTAACGATTTTCTTAAAGTATTACTACGTTTTTACCATTGGTTAATGGCAACGGATGAACAACAAAAAATCGAAGATACATCTGATACTGTCCAAACAGAAAAATCATTAGCAGATTATGAACAGATTGTTTTGCCAATTTCCCCTAATCGTAGAGAAAAACAAGAAAATGGAGAAACTCCATCTCCTTATTTCCAACCTCAAGACGAAAAACAGTTGGTTAATCCAACTATTTTCGGCTTAACTCCTCAAGAAAATATACCAACAACAGAAGTTGAAACAGCAACTTCTTTTGAACAACAAGCGTGGCAAAATAGCTTAGAAACAGCACAAGCACAAGCACAAGAAGATAGCATTGCCAATTTTGATTTTCCAATGATGGATATTGAAGAGCAACCGGAATTACCAAAAGTTTCTATTTCAATGCCATCACCAATGGAGTCTGCTACATTGAATAATGTAGCACCAACACCTGAAATAACTGCTGCTTCCACACCGAAACAGGAAACTTCATTGTCTCCAATGAATATTTCTCCAATTTCATCTATTCAAGACGAAGACGATTACGAGAATGATGACGAAGAACTTGCACATTTGCGTGAAGAATTTTTAGCACAACAAAAAATGAAAGAGCAACAATATGCCCCACCTAAAACAGAAACTGAATCTTCGACACCTGCAACACCGAATTACAAGCCTTATAACGGCACTTTAATTCATCCTTTGCTTCAACCTGATCCAATTTCAACCATTAAACCGACAACCCCATTGCCAAGCTTAGACTTATTAAATCCGGGGCAACCATTAAAAACAGAAGTTACTCAAGCAGAAATTCAAGAAACATCTAGACGCATTGAACAGCAACTACGTAATTTTGGTGTAAAAGCTGCTGTGCGTAATGTAACTATCGGACCGGTCGTTACTCGTTATGAAATTGAATTACAACCAGGAACTAAAGCATCAAAAGTGACTAGTATAGATACCGACTTAGCGCGTGCATTAATGTTCCGTTCGATTCGTATTGCAGAAGTCATTCCCGGCAAACCTTATATCGGTATTGAAACTCCAAATATGCACCGCCAAAATGTATTACTGCGCGATGTGTTGAGTAGTGCTGAGTTCCAACAAGCAAAATCGCCTCTATCAATGGTGCTTGGTAAAGATATCAGCGGCAAAGCGGTCGTAGTAGATTTGGCGAAAA
This sequence comes from Gallibacterium genomosp. 1, assembly GCF_001678575.1. Taxonomy (NCBI): domain Bacteria; kingdom Pseudomonadati; phylum Pseudomonadota; class Gammaproteobacteria; order Pasteurellales; family Pasteurellaceae; genus Gallibacterium; species Gallibacterium genomosp. 1. The sequence continues at coordinate 40,407 of NZ_JTJP01000012.1, read as the reverse complement.
TGCCACATTTATTGGTAGCAGGAGCAACCGGTTCAGGCAAATCCGTTGGTGTCAATGCAATGATTTTAAGTTTGTTATTCAAGGTTCAACCGGAAGAAGTGAAATTCATTATGATTGATCCAAAACAGGTTGAACTCTCTATGTACAACGATATTCCACATTTGCTTACCAATGTGGTTACTGATATGAATAAAGCCGCAAATGCATTGCGCTGGTGTGTTGATGAAATGGAACGTCGCTACCAATTACTTACCGCACTGCACGTCCGCAATATTGAAGGATTTAATCACAAAATTGATCAGGCTACTGAAATGCAATTGCCAATTCCAAATCCAATCTGGAAACCAGGTGATACAATGGATGAAATGCCACCAGCACTGGAAAAACTGCCTTATATTGTAGTGATTGTTGATGAATTTGCCGATTTAATGATGATTGTTGGAAAACAAGTAGAAGAATTAATCGCTCGCTTGGCACAAAAAGCACGTGCTATTGGTATTCACTTGATTTTAGCAACACAACGTCCATCGGTAGATGTTATAACCGGTTTGATTAAAGCCAATATTCCAAGTCGTATCGCTTTTACTGTGGCAAGTAAAATTGATTCACGTACTATTTTAGATCAATCAGGTGCGGAAGCATTATTGGGAAAAGGAGATATGCTCTATTCCGGTCAAGGTGATTTAATTCGTGTTCACGGGGCTTATATGACTGATGATGAAGTGGCTCGTATTGCCAATGACTGGCGCGCCCGAGGCAAACCGAATTATTTAGATGAAATTGTGGAAAATAATGAAGAGGAACAAAATAACAACGGTGAAGGTGGCAATAATGAGCTTGATGAAAAATTTGATGAAGCAGTCAATGTAGTATTAAGCACAGGTAATACTTCCGCCTCATTTTTACAACGTCGTTTAGGTTTAGGTTTTCCTCGTGCCGCTCGAATTCTCGATCAAATGGAACAACAGGGCATTTTATCTTCGCTAGTTAACGGTAAACGTGAAATTCTAGCACCAAGAAATAATTATTAAGGAGACATCAATGAAAAAATTACTGACATTTTGTGCTTTATTCGGCTTAATTTGCAATTCTACTGTTTTTGCCAATGCAAAATCTGAATTGCAACAGCGTTTATCTAAAATTGATTCACTGAGCAGTCAGTTCCAACAACGAGTTTCCGATGCGGAAGGAAAAGTAGTACAACAAGGTGAAGGTACTTTACAAATTAAACATCCAAATTTATTTAAAATGGTCATTAGCTCTCCACAAGAGAGCGAAATGATTTCAGATGGCAAAACATTATGGTATTACGATCCTTTTGTTGAGCAAGCAACAGCCAATTGGGTAAGCGATGCGGTAAATAATACACCGTTCGTTTTATTAACCAGTGATGATCAACATCATTGGGCAAACTATCAGGTAGAGCAAAAACAGGATGTATTTACACTTACGCCAATTGATCAAAAGAGCAATATCAAACAATTTACTATTCGTATTAATGCTAGCGGATTATTAAATAGCTTTAGTACTATCGAAAAAGATGGTCAAGCAAATTTATATATTTTACGCAATATTAATACCTCAGTTTTACCCGATTCAACATTTAAGTTCACCTTGCCGAAAGGTGTAGAATTGGACGATCAACGTAAAAAATAGTGATTGTTAAGGTGCTAAATGGAAACGCTTGATTTAAATTTTTCTGCTGATGATTTTCGCCCTTTAGCTGCAAGAATGCGTCCAACCTCATTAGATAATTATTTTGGTCAAACTCATCTAGTTGGTAAAGGAAAACCATTACGCAAAGCAATTGAAAGCGGAAATATTCACTCTATGATTTTCTGGGGGCCGCCTGGCACTGGTAAAACGACACTGGCTGAAATTATTGCCCATCGCTTAAATGCAAAAGTAGAATATCTTTCTGCCGTTACCAGTGGCGTGAAAGAAATCCGAGAAGCAATAGAGCGTGCTAAACAGAACCAATTTATCGGTCAGCAAACATTATTATTTGTAGATGAAGTTCACCGCTTTAATAAATCTCAGCAAGATGCCTTTTTACCTTATATTGAAGACGGCACTATTATCTTTATCGGAGCAACCACAGAAAACCCTTCTTTTGAATTAAATAGTGCGTTACTTTCACGCGCTAGAGTCTATCTTTTAAAATCTCTTAATATTGATGAGATTACTGAAGTGTTGCAACGAGCTTTACAGGATAATCAGTTCGGTTATGGCAATCAAGTCATTACTCTTGAAGATGGTTTGTTAGAAATGCTGGCAGAATATGTAAATGGTGATGCTCGTTTGGCATTAAACTGCTTGGAGTTAATGGTTGATATGGCAGAGGAAACTCCCCAAAAAGGAAAAGTGCTAACAAAGCAATTATTAGTTGATACGTTAGGAGAAAGACAAGCACGTTTTGATAAACAAGGCGACCGTTATTATGACCTGATTTCAGCATTGCATAAATCTGTCCGTGGCTCTGCTCCTGATGCTGCACTTTACTGGTATGCTCGAATTATCACTGCCGGCGGTGATCCACTTTATGTTGCTCGCCGCTTATTAGCGATTGCTTCAGAAGATATAGGCAATGCTGATCCAAAAGCAATGGAGGTTGCATTGAATGCGTGGGATTGCTTCACACGTGTCGGTGCAGCGGAAGGTGAACGAGCTATCGCTCAAGCTATTGTTTATTTAGCCGCAGCACCGAAAAGTAATGCAGTTTATCTTGCTTTCAAAAAGGCAAAGCAACTAGCAACACAATATCCTGATTTTGATGTGCCTTTACATTTGCGTAATACACCAACAACTCTGATGAAAAATATGGGCATAGGTAAAAATTACCGTTATGCCCATGATGAGCCAAATGCTTATGCCGCTGATGAAAATTATTTTCCAGAGCCTCTAAAAGGAACACGCTTATATTTTCCAAATGAGCGTGGAATGGAGATCAAAATTAAACAAAAATTGGATTGGCTAGCTCAATTAGATGAAGAGGCAAAACATAAAAAAATCATAGTATAACTAAATAGGGCTATTTTAGATTAGCCCTACATTCCCACCAGAATAGCAATATTGAAATAGCCCTACTTTCTCTAATATTTCACGTTTAACAAACCTCTCTGCCAACATATTTAAAAATGTTGCTACTGATACTACAAAAAATCTAACACCAAATTAGCCAACTCGTCTGAGTGACAATAATTTTATCAAAGCGTTGCTATAGAAATAATAGTGAATTAATTTGTTAATTTTTATATTTATGAGAATAATTTTCATTTACTTATTTGTGATTTTAGGTACAATCAATCTTGCTTTTCAAATCACGCTGAAAAATATTTTAGTCAAATCTAAAGCGGGATAGCGGTATGAATAGCACTACGAATAAAGATGGTCGTTTAATTAATAATATGCACTACTTTTGCCTATCGTATTATGAATACTATTTATAGCCTATGTGTTGTAAAAATTAAACGGCTGGAAAATGTAAACTAACTATGGAGTATCCAAATGAAAAAAATATTATCCGCTATTGCTTGTCTCACGACCTTTGCCACTTCTGCCTTCGCTGCAAATGAAGTAAATGTATATTCTTACCGACAACCTTATCTAATTGAACCGATTTTAAAACAATTTGAACAAGAAAGTGGCATAAAAGTAAACTTTATTTATGCCGATAAAGGGCTTGTTGAGCGTGTAAAAAGAGAGGGCGAACTTAGCCCTGCTGATGTATTATTAACCGTGGATATTAGCCGCGTGATGGAAATTGTTAATGCAGGGCTAGCTCAGCCTATTCAATCCAAGGTGTTAGATAGCAACATTCCTGCACAATTCCGCGATAGCCAAGGCAAATGGTTTGCATTAACTAGCCGTGCGCGCGTGGTGTATTCTTCAAAAGATCGTGTTGGCAAACTTCCTGCAAGTTTCACTTACTACGATTTAGCTAAACCTGAGTTGAAAGGCAAAGTGTGTGTGCGTTCAGGAAAGCATTCTTATAACGTGTCGTTAGTGGCTTCAATGATCGCACACGATGGCGTAGAAAAAGCCAAAGCCTTTTTAACAGGATTAAAAGCGAACCTCGCCCAAAAACCACAAGGTGGCGACCGCGATCAAGTGAAAGCGATTAAAGAGGGCGTTTGTGATTATTCTTTAGGCAATAGCTATTATTACGGCAAAATGCTTGAAGATGAAAAACAAAAAAGCTGGGCGGAAGCGGCTTATATCAACTATCCAGACCAACAAACTGTCGGTACACATATGAATATTAGTGGCGTGGTGATCGCGAAATATGCTCCAAATAAAGACAATGCGGTAAAATTAGTGGAGTTTTTGAGTGGCGATAAAGCACAGCATCTTTATGCGGAGCTAAACCACGAATACCCTGTAAAACCTTCTGTCGAGAAATCAAAACTCGTACAATCGTGGGGTGAGTTTAAGCAAGATAATTTACCGCTCGAAAAAATCTCGGAAAATTATGAAAATGCCCTCAAACTCATTGATGAAGTGAAATTTGATCTCTAATTTTCTAATAATACAAATTTATGATAGCCTATTGCTGATCCTTTAAATAGGCTATCTTTTTATCACCTAGACAATGTTAGATAATAAAAAAACGTATTCTAAACTGACTGCCCTTTTATTCGCCTGTAGCTTGGCAAGTTTCTTTCTTTTGCCAATCTTCGCCTTATTGGCTTCCGCCTTGAGCGGTTCGTTGCAAAGTATGCAACATTTATGGGAAACGGTGTTCACCGATTATCTCATTAACTCATTGTTTTTAGTGCTTGGCACAACCTTACTCAGTGCGTGTTTTGCCTTACCTTGTGCTTTTTTGGTTTCCCGTTACCATTTTTCAGGTAGAACCCTTTTACAATGGTTACTCTGTTTACCGCTGGCTATTCCAGCCTATTTATCCGCTTATCTTTACACTGATTTTCTTGATTATCCCGGTATCGTGCAACAAACCTTACGAAATGTGTTTGATTGGCAAAGTAAACAAGATTACTGGTTTCCCAACATTCGTAGCCTTGGCGGCGCGTGCTTTATCCTTGCCTTGTCGCTCTACCCTTACATTTTTTTGCTCACCCGAATGGCATTAATGGAACAAGGAGAACACTTACAACAAAGTGCAAAATTACTGGGAGCCAATCAATGGCGTATCCTCTATAAAATTACACTACCGTTAATCCGCCCAGCTATCGCCGTAGGCTGTGCCTTAGTGGCAATGGAAACCCTAGGGGATTTTGGTACAGTCGCTTTTTTCGCCATTCCCTCGCTGACTACCGCAATCTATGATACTTGGCTCGGCTTTGGTGATTTGCACGCAGCGGCACAAATTTCACTCTTTATGCTCGGCTTATTACTACTTTTTATAAGCCTTGAACGCTACGCTCGTCGCAAACAACGTTATTATCAACGTAGTGGTCAAGGCACGGCAAGTACAAGCCCCTTAACATTTTCAGCTAAACTATTGCTTATTTTTTGTCTTGTTTTAATTACTTTTGCATTTTTTATTCCTCTATTTCAACTAATTTATTGGTCAATACTGTATTTTGATCAAACGTGGAATGAATATTTCTGGCAATACAGCAAAAATAGTCTGCTCGTTTCAGGATTAGCAATGGTATTTTGTGTGCTTATCGCTCTACTACAACACTTCCTTGCACGCTTTTATCCAAATAAACTCACCACACAAAGTCTGAAACTTTCTGCGCTCGGTTATACCATTCCGGGAACAGTTTTAGCCATCGGTTTACTCATTCCATTCACCTTTGCCGATCACCAAGTAAACAGCCTCGTAAAATGGTTCGGGCTTTCCCCTGTCGGCTTGTTTTTTTCAGGATCGATTTTTGCTTTAGTCGCCGCCTACCTCATTCGCTTTTCCGCAATGGCATTAGGAAGCCTCGAAACTAGCCTCAATCAAATCCCACCCTCATTAGATATGGCGGGCAAAATACTCGGGCATAAACCCTTAGCCATTTGGCAAAAAATTCATTTCCCATTAATGAGAAAAGGCATTTTCACTGCCTTATTATTAGTATTTATTGAAAGTATGAAAGAGCTTAATGCCTCACTTTTATTACGGCCTTTCAATTTTGATACGCTAGCAACGTACGTTTTTACCTTTACTTCTGACGAACAACTAGAACGTGCAGCACTGCCCGCGTTGGTACTGATCTTAGTTGGCATCGTCCCCGTATTAATTTTGACCCGATCCTTACTGAAATCAACGAGAAGCCTGTGATGATGAATACCTTAACGATTACTAATTTGACTTGCTCTTATCAGCAACAAAACATATTACAAAATCTAAATTTAAGTATTGAAAATGACGATATTATCTGCCTACTTGGGGCGAGCGGTTGTGGGAAGACAACTTTGCTCAAAGGGATTGCAGGACTAATCCCCCTTCATTCGGGCAAAATTTATTTACAAGGGAAAGAGATTGGTCATCTTGAAGCCAATCAACGTGAAATTGGACTGATTTTTCAGGACTATGCTCTTTTTCCACATTTAACCGTTAGCGAAAACATTCTCTTTGGTTTGCACCAAAAGCCATCACCAGAGCAACAAAAAATACTGCAAAAAATGACCTCACTTGTACATCTGCAAGGGTTAGAAAAACGTTATCCACACGAGCTTTCTGGCGGACAACAGCAACGTGTTGCTATTGCTAGAGCCTTAGCTTGCTGCCCTAAATTACTATTACTTGATGAACCTTTCTCAAACATTGATAGCCAAGTGCGTCACCAAATGATTGAAGAAATTCGTATCATTTTGAAACAACAGCATATTCCTGCGATTTTTGTTACTCACAGTAAAGAAGAAGCGTTTTTATTTGCTGATAAATTAGCCATTATGGATAAAGGCGTCATCTGCCAAATAGGTACACCAAGCCAACTATATCAACAACCTAATAGCCCTTTTATAGCAAACTTTCTTGGTGAAACTAACTATCTACCGTGCCAATATAAAGAAGAAGGTGGTTATCAATCGCTCTTTGGCTATCATCCTTACCCTAAAATATCATCAGATAGCAAAAGTTATTTATTGGTTAGGCCTGAACAAATCAAAATAAAAATTGATGGTTCAGGTATTGAGGGAAAAGTTATTCAACAAAGATTTCTTGGATCTCATTACAGATATTTAGTCCAATCAGAAGATTTCCAGATAAATATAACAAGTCAAAAAATGTTGTCCTTAGGAGCAAAAGTAAAACTATCACTTAGTCCTACTTTTGAACCTATTATCTTCCCATACTATTTATGATAATTCGTCAAGTTCTTAAGTGATTCATTTAAATTACTGTATAACAAGAGCGTATTTTCTCTAATGTCTTAATATCATCTTCAAAGTCACATTTTGTGGAGAACATTTATGAGATACAGTAAAAGCTTTAGTTTTATTCAAAAAAAACGCACATAAAGTGCGTTTTTTATGATGAGAGAAACAATATGATTTTAAATTAATACTTGATTCGCTGCTAAATAACCTTGTGTTGCATATTCATTTTCATCGAAAGATACTAATTCCCACGCTTCCTGATCAGCTAACACCGCACGAATTAATTTATTATTCAAACCGTGTCCTGACTTAAATGCTGTAAACTCTCCGATGATATTGTGCCCTGCCATATAAAGATCACCGATAGCATCAAGCAATTTATGACGAACTAGTTCATCTTTAAAGCGTAAACCTTCTTCGTTAAGAATACGGTAATCATCTAACACAATCGCATTATCCAAACTTCCTCCCAAAGCTAAACCATTAGCCTGAAGGTATTCAATATCACGCATAAAACCGAATGTTCTTGCACGACTAATTTGTTGAATAAATGCTTTTGTCGAGAAATTTAGCTGATAATGAGCAACATCTTTACCAATAGCGGGATGTTTGAAATCAATCGTGAAATCCAATTTAAAACCATCATAAGGTTTAAATTCCGCCCATTTATCACCATCTTCAACACGAACAGTTTTCTTAATACGAATAAACTTCTTCGCAGCATTCTGCTCTTCAATTCCTGCATCTAATAACAAATAGACAAATGGACTTGCACTACCATCCATAATTGGAATTTCCGGTGCATCAACTTCGATAATAATATTATCGATACCCAACCCAGCTAACGCAGAATTTAAATGTTCAACAGTTGAAATACGCACACCATCATCATTGATCATACAAGTACAAAGCATTGTATCGCGGATCATATTAGGATCTGCTGTAAAAGTAACTACTTCAGGTAAATCAGTACGGCAGTAAATAACACCTGTATTTACTGGTGCAGGACGCAAAGTTAACGTTACTTTTTTACCTCTGTGAAGACCGATACCTGTTACTTTTATACTCTGTTTAAGCGTTCTTTGTTTAATCATAATTACTCCAGTTATCAATGCAACTTACTGCACATTGAAACTTTTCATTGTTTATTTAATTTGCGTTATCACGCAAGAATGTTGGTAAATCAAATAATTTAGCCTCATCTAATGCCGGTTTTTTCACTGCATTACCGCTAGTTGAAGTTACGGTTGAGTCTGTTCTCGAACCAAACTGATCTGGGCGAGTCGTTTCACCAAGAGGTGGTATATTATAAGCAAACTGTTTTGCTTTCGCATCTTGCGCTTGAGTATTATTTGAAACAATCTTAATTTGAGATTCATCTTTCACTCTACCGCCGATGCCTGTTGCCACAATAGTAACCCGTAATTCATCTTCCGGTAATTCCGGATTCACACTAGTACCGATAACAACCGTTGCATCTTCTGCAGCAAATGCGTGAATAGTTTCACCAACTGCTTCAAATTCACCTAATCCAAAATTAAATCCGCTAGTGGTAATATTTACCAATACCCCTTTTGCGCCGGAGATATCAATATCTTCCAATAATGGGCTAGCAATCGCATCCTGAGCCGCTTTTTCAGCACGCCCATCACCCACTTCCCCAGTTGCAATACCGGTTCCCATCATCGCATATCCCATTTCAGACATTACTGTTTTGACATCAGCAAAGTCAACATTGATAAACCCCGGAGAAGTAATAATATCAGAAATACCACGCACCGCATTACGCAACACATCATTTGCAGCTGCTAATGCCTCAAGGAAATTGATATTTTTACCCAAAACTTTCAAAAGCTTGTCATTCGGAATAGTAATTAAAGAATCAACATATTTTGCTAATTCTTGAATACCAGACTCAGCAAACTGCATCCGTTTTCTACCTTCAAATTTAAACGGCTTAGTTACTACAGCAACAGTTAAAATACCCAACTCTTTTGCCACTTCCGCAATAATAGGAGCAGCACCTGTTCCAGTGCCACCACCCATACCAGCTGCGATGAAAACCATATCTGCGCCTTCGAGCATACTACGTAACGCTTCACGATCTTCTTCCGCTGCCTGACGACCTATCTCTGGTTTTGCTCCTGCTCCTAGGCCTTTAGTAATCTCAGCACCGATTTGAATAGTTTGCTGTGCCAAACTTTTACGCAATGCTTGCGCATCCGTATTTACGGAAAAAAATTCAACACCTTTAAATTCATCCTGCACCATATGGTTTAAGGCATTACCGCCACCACCACCGACGCCAATGACTTTGATGACCGCATCCGCTGTGGTTTCATCAATAATAGGCTCAATTAACATAATTGTTTCTCTCTTTTATATAACCATTTAAAACGATTTGTTATTCCATTTATTGTATGCCAAAAATCAATAATATCAAAACGTAAACTTTATTTTAGTGTTATTTTATAACCACTAACAGACTATTACGCCGATCTTACTCTGACTATTTCATAATATTGCATACCTATATTACTCACTTTACTACTCTTTTGTTAATTTCATCAATAAACACTTCATTCTTCTCCTTTTTAAATTAATGACTAAATTTATGTATTAAAACTCAGACTTCACTTTATCAATAAATTTTTTCAAAAATCCTGCAACTTTATTAGTTTTTGATAGCTCTTTGCCTATACCTTTTGATTTAAGAGGCTGTTGTGATTCGCCATTGTAGTAAGTATATTGCAGTAATCCCAATACAGTGGCATATTGCGGTTTATCAACATAATCAGTTAAGCCGGTAATATTCAATGGAGTACCAATTTTCACCTGAACCTGTTGCCCAAACACCTCTGTAGCACAATCTAAAATCCCATCAATCAATGCACCACCACCGGTCAACACTACACCAGCAATTAAATCTGAAGCTACATTATTATTTTTTAACTCTTGTTTTAACTGTCGTAATTCTTTATCCACCATTCCTAGCAACTCTCTATAACGTGCTGAAGTAATAATAGATAAATCCTCTCTGGTTAAACCTCTTGGTGGGCGTCCGCCAATGCCTTGCACTTCAATCAGTTTATCCGGAGATGTGCGCTTTTCTGACGCAGATAACAGCACTGCACTGCCATAATTTACTTTAATGTTTTCGGCATTGCTGCGTGAGGTATAAATCCCTTGTGCCACATCATCGGTTACACGATTACCGGCATAAGGAATAACTTTACTGTAACGCAATGCACCATCAGTAAAGACAAGGATATCCATTGTACCGGCACCAATATCTATCAAACAAACGCCAAGCTCTTTTTCCTCTTCACTCAATACCGAATAACTGGACGCCAATCCGGAAAAGACGATTTGATCAACAATTAATCCGCTACGCTCTACTGCTTTACGCAAATTAATTAACCAATCCTGATGGCAAGCGATCAAATGGGCTTGTGCGGTTAGTCGAACACCTTGCAATCCTAATGGATTTTTAATATTCATCTGACGGTCAACAGAAAACTCTTGCGGAATAACGTGAAGTACGGTTAAACCATCGCCGACTTTCACTGAGCTGGCAATATGCATTGACTCATCAATATCCGCCTGCGTAACCTCACCCGATAAAGGCACGAAACCACTTTCATTCAGGCTTTGAATATGTTCCCCTGTAATAGCTAATGTCACTCGTGCGATTAATTTCAAATCCGCAACCGATTCCGCCGCTTCAATTGCACGCTGAATAGAATTTACTACTGCTTCTAAGTCAGTAATACTTCCCTTATCTATTCCTTTTGAAGGGCAGCTTCCTACACCGATAACATTTACTACACCGTCCGGCAATAACTCACCGACAACCGCAATGACTTTGGAAGTTCCGATTTCCAAGCCGACTATTATTTGGGGTTCATCAATCTTAGCCATAATTATTCACTTAATATATCTTGTGCCGTTATATTTTCAGGCGCATCAGTAAAACTTACCGCTGCTCCTGTATTGTATCTTAAATCAATATAAGCGATTTTTTTATTTTCAGGAATTTCTATTTGTGGATAAATCGTTAAAAAACGATCAATTTTCTCTTTCCATTCGCCTCGCCCGAGCTTCAATATAATATCATTAGATAAAGTTACGTTCCACGAGCCACGGTCATCAATGCTGACAATTTTTAAATTAATATTTTTACCTTGCAAAATTTTGCCTAATTCATACCAAGTCTTTAATACATTTATTCCTTGAAAATCTGGACCAGATAAATTAGGCAGTTTTTCATCATTAATTTTTTCTTTTGGTAAGCTAAAAATTGTTCCATCAGCTGTTAAATAATTAACCTGATTCCATTTAGCTACAGGAACATATTCCACTACATTAATATTTAATTGCGCCGGCCATATTTTACGAATGGAAATCGTCTTAATCCACGAAAGCGACTCAAACATCTTTTCAATAGATTCAACATCTTGAGCAAAATATCCTCTCAATCCCTGATGGCTTTCCGAATATTTTTTCAACATTTCACGTACATCATTATTTGTAGTAAATTGTGTTTTACCAACTAAATTAAATGAGCTAATTGGCATTGGATCCAATTTTTCAAATAATTCTGTACGATGTGAGTAAGTGTAATAGCCAATACCAATAATAAACAAAAATAAAAAAAACTTTATCCAAGTTTTTAAATCAACTTGAGATATTCGTTTTTTCTCATTAGGTTCTCGGTAATAAACGGAACGAGAATATTTTGTGCGATTTCTCATTCAGCACTTAACTCCAAAATTTTTACTACTAATTGAGAAAAACTATAACCAACCACTTTAGCTGACATTGGGAACAAACTGTGGCTAGTCATTCCCGGATTAGTATTCACTTCAACCAAACGAAAATGCCCTTGTGCATCAGTTATTACATCAATTCTGCTCCATCCTCGACAACCAACAATATCATATGCTTGTTTAACTAAACTTCTCAATTCGCTTTCACGCTCTTCACTTAAACCTGATGGACAAAAATATTGCGTACTATCGAGAAGATATTTAGCATCATAATCATAAAATTCACCTGCTGGTTTAATTAAAATAGAAGGTAACACTTTACCGCCCAATACCGGCACAGAAAACTCCTGTCCAGCAAGCCACTCTTCGATCAATACCGTATCATCGTGTGTTAATGCGTTATCCACTGCTGCCGCTAACTCTTCTTTATGTTTAACTTTTGTCAAACCGACACTGGATCCTTCTAATGATGGCTTAACCATTAACGGCAACCCTAGTTTATCCACAATCGCCTGCGCATCAAGTTGTGAGCGAGTCTCTCTGGTAATTACCACCATATCAGCAACCGGCAAACCAACAGCTTTCCACAATAACTTCGTGCGCATCTTATCCATTGTTAATGCAGAGGACATCACCCCACAGCCAGTATAGGGAATCCCCAACTGCTCCAATAAACCTTGCAAAGAGCCATCTTCACCACCACGTCCGTGCAAAATATTAAATACACGTTGGAAGCCTTGTTTTTTCAAATCTTCCACCGGAAACACTTTAGGATCAATAGCGTGTACATCTTTAAAGCCTTCATCCTGCAACGCTTTCAATACCGCTACTCCCGAAATTAATGACACTTCACGCTCTGCCGAAGTTCCACCTAGTAATACTGCTATTTTTTGTTGTTTTAATTGTTCAATATCCATTATTTACTCCATAATTCGACAAGATGACGAGACAGCTTACTTACACTTCCGGCTCCTTGTGCTAAAATTAAATCACCATCTTGCAATACTTGATCCATAATTTCTGGTAGTTGTTCCGGATCAGCTAAGAAAATTGGATCTATTTTACCCAAGTTACGAATTGATCGACAGAGAGAACGGCTATCAGCACCTGCAATCGGGGCTTCCCCTGCAGAGTAAACATCCAACATAATCAATACATCAACCTGTGATAATACCTGCACAAAATCATCAAAAAGATCACGTGTTCTACTATAACGATGAGGTTGGAAAATCATTACAATCCGTTTATTTTCCCAGCCGTGACGCGCTGCCTGAATAGTCACATTTACTTCAGTCGGATGATGTCCATAATCATCAATTAACATCACTTTACCATTAGGACGAATAAAATAACCCAATTGATCAAAACGACGACCAGCACCTTGAAAATCTGCTAATGCTACTAAAATAGATTCATCATCAATACCTTCTTCTTTTGCCACCGCCAATGCCGCAGTTGCATTTAAAGCATTATGTTTGCCCGGTACATTAAGCAGAATTTCCATTTTTTGTCCATCTGGACAAATCACGGTGTAATGCCCTTGAAAACCGGTTTGACTATAATCTTCAATACGATAATCCGCTTTGTTACTAAAACCATAAGTAATCACTTGGCGACCAACCTTAGGTAATAAAGTCTGTAACACAGGATCATCAGCACATAACACAGCTAAACCATAAAACGGCAAATTATGTAAGAAATTAATATAAGTTTGTTTCATCTCTTCAAAATTACCGTGATAAGTATCCATATGATCCGGTTCAATATTAGTTACCACTGAAACCATCGGCTGTAAATGTAAGAAAGATGCATCGCTTTCATCCGCCTCTGCGATCAGATAACGACTTAAACCTAAATGGGCATTTGTACCGGCAGATTTTACCAACCCTCCGTTAACAAAAGTTGGATCTAATTTCGCCTGAGCATAAATAGTAGCGATCATTGCAGTTGTTGTAGTTTTACCGTGAGTACCTGCCACTGCAATACCGTGACGAAAACGCATAATTTCTGCCAACATTTGTGCACGTTGAATAACAGGAATTCTTGCTTTACGTGCGGCAATCACTTCTGGATTATCTGGTTTAATCGCACTAGAAACTACAACTACACTTGCTCCTGCAATATTGTCGGCACTATGCTGTAAAAAAATTTTTGCACCCATTTCTGCCAACTGTAGAGTTACTGCATTTTCCTGAATATCTGAACCTGTGATTTGATAACCTTCATTTAATAAGACTTCAGCAATGCCACTCATTCCAGCACCACCAATTCCGACAAAATGGATCTGCTTCACTCGGCGCATTTCAGGCACAACCATACGAACTTGATGTTGAAAATTCTGTTTAATCTTATCTTCCATACTACTCTCTTAATTAGTCACTGAAATAATCGTTTCCGCCACTCGCTGTGCTGCCGTCGGTGCTGCTTTGGATTGTGCTTTTTCTGCCATAGCCAATAAAGTTGGACGCTCCCATTTTTGCAAAAGTTCAACCACCCGTTCAGGGGTTAACTCGGCTTGTTGGATAATTTCCGCCGCACCGGCATCTGCTAAATAACGTGCATTAAGATACTGTTGTTGATCTTTATGTTGGAACGGCACAAAAATCGCCGGCACACCGGCAGCGGCGATTTCACACACGGTTAGTGCACCGGAACGACAAATCACCACATCAGCCCACGCATAAGCTGCCGCCATATCATCAATAAAATCAGAAACATTCACATTAATATTTTGCGGATACAACGCTTTTATCGCTTCACTGTTACCTTTCCCTGCTTGATGTCGAATGACCACATCTTTTGTTAATTGTGCTGCCACTTTCGGCATTAATAGATTCAAGACTCTTGCGCCTTGACTGCCTCCGACAACCAAAATACGTAACGCCCCTTCTCGCTGACTGAAACGTTGTTGCGGTGTCGGCAAAGCAAAGAGATCGGCACGCACCGGATTACCGACCACTTCGGCATCGGCAAAAGCGGTCGGGAAAGCTTGCAACACACGTGTTGCAATTTTTGCCAGCCATTTATTTGTCAAACCGGCAACCGCATTCTGTTCGTGTAAAACAATCGGCACCCCTGCCAATTTTGCCGCTACACCGCCCGGACCGGAAACATAACCGCCCATGCCTAAAACGGCATCCGGCTGATAAGTTTTAATAATTTTTCTCGCCTGCAATATTGCCCGTAAAATTTTAAACGGTGCCGCTAATAATGCTTTTATACCTTTACCGCGCAATCCGGAAATTTCAATAAAATGAATAGCAATGCCGTGTTTCGGCACAAGCTGTGCCTCCATACGATCTTTCGTACCAAGCCATTCAACCTGCCACCCTTGTTGTTGCAATACATTAGCAACTGCAATCGCAGGGAAAACGTGTCCGCCGGTGCCACCTGCCATAACTAGTAATTTTTTCGTCATAATACTCTCTTAATCATCTCGTAAATGTGCGTGCCCTGTTGCCATTCTATTTTCGTGATCAATTCGCAATAAAATCCCCATCGCGACACACATAATAATTAAACTTGAACCACCATAACTAATTAATGGGAAGGTCAATCCTTTGGTCGGTAATAAACCGATAGTTACGCCCAAATTGACAAAGCCTTGGAAAAAAATCCAAAAACCGATACCAAAGGCAAAAAAACCACGGAAACGGGCTTCAAGTTTTAGGGATTCTTTCGCGATCTTAAATGCTCTGAATACCAAAGCGGACAGCAAAATAATAATCAACAAAATACCAACAAAACCGAACTCTTCACCAATAATCGCCATAACAAAGTCAGTATGCGCTTCCGGCAAATACTCCAATTTTAATACCGAATTACCTAAACCTTGCCCCCAAAACTCACCATTACCGAACGCCATTAATGAATTTGACAACTGGTAACCCGAACCGAAAGCATCGGCAAACGGATCCAAATAGGAAGTCACACGCTTCATTCGATAAGGCGAAATCAGAATTAAGAACATAATCGCGCTGGCACCCATTCCTATTAATAATACAAACTGGAACAGTTTTGCACCGACCACAAACAGCATACCGAAAGTGATCACAAACAAAACAACGCTACTTCCTAAGTCCGGTTGGCAAAGCAGGAAAATAATTAAAATGCCGCAAACCAAAGTAGGGCGCCCGAAGATTAGCTTTTTTGTCAAAACGGCATCATATTTACGCACAAAAAAACTGGATAAATAGCAAATTAATGCTAATTTCGCTAATTCCGCCGGTTGGAAATTAACAAAACCGAGCGAAATCCAACGCGTTGCACCATTGATATTTCTACCGACAATCAGCACCACAATCAGCGACAACAATGCCAACAAATAAAGCCAATGACTCCATTTTTCCCATTTTTCGGTCGGAATCTGCAACACAAAAAAGAAACAGGCTAAACCGGTAACAATATAAACCGCATCACGAATCGTAAAATAGAGCGGATCGTCATAAAGTTTTGCCGCCACCGGAAAAGAGGCGGTGGTTACTGCAACAAAGCCGATAAACAATAAAATGATAAATAGCAAAAATAGCGCACGATCATAAAGAGAAGAGTGTGGTGTAATTCTTCCCCAACGATCAAACCAGTTTTTAAACTTAGACAACATCCGCTTCTATCTCTCAATTTGACTGTTTTGCCAGACGTGCAAATTCTTGCCCACGCACTTCAAAATTCGGGAATTGATCCAAACTCGCACAAGCCGGGGAAAGCAGTACCATATCGCCGGCTTTTAATTTCGGTCTAATCTGCTCAATCGCTTGCTCCATAGTGTCCACCACCACACTTTGTGATGATAACTCTGCCAACGGCAATTTATCTTGACCGAAGCAATAACAGAAAATATTCGGTTTATTGATTAATGGTTTAAGATCGCTGAAATCCGCTTTTTTGCCGTCACCGCCCAATAATAGATATAAATTACCTGCCACCTGCAAACCGTTCAATGCTGCTTCAGTACTGCCTACATTGGTCGCTTTAGAGTCATTCACCCAACGCACACCGTTTTCATAATGTACCGTTTGAAAACGATGATCCAGACCGGCAAAAGATTGCAGCGCATCGATGATGCCTTGCTGTGGAATTTTGACCTCTTGAGCTAATGCAATCGCCGCTAACGCATTCATATAATTATGACGACCAATCAATTTCATTTTCTCAACATCCAACAACAAACGGCTGTCAGTTGCTAAATAAGTATGCCCCCACATCTCCTGTAAATAATAATCGGCGTGTTTTTCCGCAAAACTCAACAAACGATGTTGCGGTTCACGATAATCCGGATAAGTTGCCCGATCTTCATTATTAACCACAATCGTTTCTGCGTGACGATAAATGCGTAATTTCGCCTGACGATACTCTTCCATATCATCATAACGGTTCATATGATCTTCAGAAATATTTAAAATGGTTGCCGCTGCCGCATTTAAACTGTAAGTGGTTTCTAATTGAAAACTTGATAATTCAAGCACATATAACTGGCAACCTTTGCCTAGCAACGATAATGCCGGAATGCCGATATTGCCACCGATACCAACATTTAAATCTGCCGCTTTCGCCATTTCATAAACTAAGGTAGTAACGGTGCTTTTACCGTTAGAACCGGTAATAGCCACAATCGGCGCATCCGCTTCACGACAGAAAAGTTCAATATCGCCAACAATTTCAACACCCTTTTCACTCGCCTTGCGAATTTCCGGGGTTTTTAATGAAATGCCCGGACTTAACACAATCAAATCACTCTGCAACAGCCATTCCTGATTTAAACCGCCGGTATGTACGGCAATGTCTGCCGGCAATTGATCCAAACCTGCCGGTTTTCCTCGGGTGTCAATCACCTGTAAATTCACTTTTTTATCTGCGAAATAAGAAACACAGGATAATCCGGTTTTTCCTAATCCCACTACTGTTACTGTTTTGCCTGTATAGTTATATTGATTTGCCATTTTCGCCTCCAACCACAGTTAACGTAGCTTCAATGTTACTAAGCCGAGTAACACCAAAATTAAAGAAACGATCCAGAAACGCACGATAACACGAGGTTCCGGCCACCCTTTCAATTCAAAATGGTGATGAATTGGCGCCATACGGAAAATACGCTGTTTTCTTAATTTATATGAGCCGACCTGCAAAATAACCGATAGCGTTTCAATAACAAATACACCGCCCATAATAACTAACAGAAACTCTTGGCGCACCAATACCGCGATTGTACCAATTGCACCACCTAATGAGAGCGAACCGACATCTCCCATAAAAACCTGTGCCGGATAAGTATTGAACCAAAGGAAACCTAATCCCGCACCGACCATTGCAGTACAAACCACCACCAATTCGGCACTGTATTTAATGTATGGAATATGCAAATAATCAGCGAAATTCACGTTACCGGTCGCCCACGCAATTAAAGCAAATGCGGCTGATACCAACACGGTCGGCATAATCGCCAAACCGTCCAATCCATCCGTCAAATTCACAGCATTACTGGTACCGACAATCACAAAATAGGATAACACGATATAGAACAAACCAAGTTGCGGCATAATCTCTTTAAAGAACGGCACAACCAACAATGTGGCATTGCTATCTTTACCGAGCAGGTACATCCCGATTACTGCCACAAAGGCAATCACCGAAAGCCAAAAATATTTCCAGCGAGCGATCAAACCATCCGTATTTTTACGCACAACTTTACGATAATCGTCTACAAAACCGACCGCACCATAACCAAACAGCACAAACAGCACAAACCAGACATAAGGGTTATCCAAGCTCGCCCACAACAAGGTGCTGACACCAATGGAAGCCAAAATCATAATGCCGCCCATTGTCGGTGTGCCACGTTTGCTAAAATGGCTTTCCGGTCCATCATTACGCACCACCTGACCGATTTGCAATAACTGTAGTTTACGAATCACTTTCGGTCCGATCCACAAACAGAATAATAAGGCGGTCAATAACGCCAAAATAGCGCGTACGGTAATATATGAAAAAACATTAAAAAATGTGTGATATCGAACTAAAAACTCACTAACCCAAACTAACATTGTTCAAAACCTTTAAATGAATCAATCACTTGTTCCATTTTCATAGAACGAGATCCTTTAACTAATATTAAAATTGTTTTTCCGGCTTTCATTTGTTGCGCCGCATACTGCTGTAAATCGGCAATTAATTCCGCCTTATCCTGATAATGTTTGCCACCACAGGTTTGACTAATCACGCGACTATATTGACCAAAGCTCATCACCTGATCCAAGTTTGCATTCAATGCCGCCTCCGCCACTTGCCGATGACATTGTTCCGTACTCTCTCCCAATTCCGCCATATCCCCGACGACCAACACTTTCACTTGCTGCGGTGCGGAGTGCAACACAGAAATTGCCGCTTTTAATGAATCAACATTGGCGTTGTAGGTATCATCAAGCAAAGTGAGTTGAGAATTGACTTCAATCGGGAATAAACGCCCTTTCACCCGTTTTCCTAATGCCAGACCTTTTTTTACATCATCCAAAGTTGCGCCTAAAGCGATCGCCAATGATGCGGCTGCCAAGGCATTGCTGACATTATGTAACCCTAAATAAGGCAATTCGATCTCAATCTCGCCTTGCGGCGTACAAAGCACAAATGAAAAACCGATATTTGTGTGTTGAATCGCTCTCGCATAAATATCGGCTTCAGAATGAGTAAGAGAAAAACGCTTGATTGGATGTTGCGCAATATTTTGTTGCCACATTGGCAAATAGTTGCAGTCTTGATTGATAACCGCAATGCCATTTTCAGTTAAACCTTGATAAATTTCGCCTTTTGCTTTTGCAACACCTTGTAGCGAGCCAAAACCGGCTAAATGCGCCGGCGCAACATTATTCACTAATGCCACATCCGGTCTGGCTAATTGCGTGGTATACGCAATTTCACCGGCGTGATTTGCGCCCAATTCAATCACAGCAAAACGGTGTTGATCAGTTAATCTTAATAATGTCAACGGCACACCGACATCATTATTAAAATTACCGGCAGTAAACAACACCTCATCAGCATTTTTTGCTGTTTGTTGCAGAATCGCCGCTGTCATCTCTTTGACCGTAGTTTTACCTGACGAGCCGGTCATCGCTGCCACTTTCGGATTGACCTGTTGACGCACCCACAACGCCAGCTGTCCTAACGCTTTTTTGGTATCGGCAACCACCAACTGAGGCACCGAAACAGCCGGATCAGCCTGTTCAACTACCAAAATTTTTGCACCCTGTTGCGATACTTGCGCCAAAAAACGGTGTGCATCAAAGCTTTCTCCACGTAAAGCAAAGAAAACACTGCCGCAACAATCTGTGCGGCTATCTGTTGTTACCTTATCCACTTCAAGCTCAGCCGAAGGCGGGTTCACCTCTTTCGCTGACAACAACTCACTTAAAGCAGCAAAACTCACTTTTATCATTCGTTATGCTATCTATGTAAAATTTAATAATTGAGAAACGATTTCACGATCAGAAAAATGATGCTTAGTATGCCCGATAATTTGATAATCTTCGTGACCTTTTCCGGCAACAAGAATCACATCATTGGCGTTGGCACAGGCAAAAGCATAAACCAAAGCCTGTTTCCGCTGGTGAATTATAGTAGCGTTATTTGGAAAGTCTAGACCCTGCACAATATCATTAATAATTGCTGCTGCATCTTCAGTACGTGGATTATCATCGGTAATCACAATATGATCGGCAAGCTGTTCGGCAATTTTCGCCATTTGCGGTCTTTTGCCTTTGTCACGATCACCGCCACAACCGAAAACACACCATAACTGTCCGTCACAATGCAAACGTGCTGCCCGCAACGCTTTATCCAAAGCATCCGGCGTATGCGCATAATCGACAATAGCCGTCGGTCTGCCTTCTGCGGTAAAACACTCCATTCTGCCGCAAACACCTTGCAACTGATTGACACTGTCGCTCAAGCAAGAAAGCGAATATCCTAACGACAACAACGTTGCCGTTGCTAGCAACAAATTACAGACATTAAATTCGCCAATTAATTGCGAATGGAAAACGGCTTTGCCCCAACTTGAATCAACAGTGATTGTTACTCCTTGTTGGTGATAAACCAAATTTGTCGCTTTTAACCAACGTTTATGTTGTGGCTGAAAATCACTTTGCAGACTCACCTCAATCGCATCATCCATTTGTTGCAACCACTGTTTACCGACCTCATCATCCGCATTAATAATACGATTCGGCACATTAAACTCGGTAAATAACATTTTCTTGGCATCGGCATAAGCCTGCATAGTGTGATGATAATCCAGATGATCCCGACTTAAATTAGTAAATACCGCTGCCGCAAACTGCAACGCGTCTACTCTATGTTGCACTAAACCGTGAGAAGAAACTTCCATTGCTACAAAATCAGCTTGATGCGCCACAAACTCTGCCAAATTACGCTGAATTTCCACTGCTGAGCCGGTGGTGTTGGTCGCCGCTTTAACCTGCTGATAAAAACCGTTACCGATCGTCCCCATTACCGCACTTTTTTTGCCTAACAAATGTGTCCATTGCGTTAATAAATTGGCAACTGTGGTTTTACCATTGGTGCCGGTAACGCCCACTAACGTGACTTTTTGTGAAGGATGATGATAAAAAGCACCGGCTAAGGAAGATAATTGATGAGCAAGCCGATAAACATAAATGAAAGGGATATTGTCGTGCCATTCAGTTCGTGCCTGATCTTGCGGATCTTCGCTTTCTAAAATAACAACAGCTGCACCGGCGGCAACTGCCTGTGCTGCAAATTTTCTGCCGTCAAGCTGATGCCCGATTAGCCCGATAAAAACATCGCCTGACTGAACTGCTCTGCTATCCAACTGCAAGTGGTTCAACGGCTGTTCCGGTAATGAAATCGCAAAATATTGATTTAATCGCTGCATCGTCTTTATCCTTAATTATGGCGTTGATTTTCTGTCTTAAGTGAATCGATATGCACAATGCGTTTCGCACTCTTGGTTTCACCCTCAATACCGTCCGGCTTAATATTCTTCACTCTTAAAGTATGGCCCATAATTTTTGAGAACACCGGTGCCGAAATCGAACCACCATAATATTTACCGGCGGTCGGATTATTAATCAAAATCACCAAGGCAAATTGCGGATCACTTGCCGGCGCTACCCCTGCGGTATACGCAATATATTTATCGACATAACGACCATTTTCCAATTTTTTCGCTGTACCGGTTTTAATTGCAACGCGATAACCCGGCACTGCCGCAGCAATACCCCCTCCTCCAGGTAAAGCAACACTTTCCATCATATGCACCACTTCACGTGTCACTTTTTCTGAATAAATACGTTCACCAATAACTGGAGGATCCACTTTTGTAATGGATAACGGGCGATATAAACCGAAACTACCTAAAGTAACATAAGCTCTAGCCAATTGTAGTGGCGTAACGGTCAAACCATAACCATACGCTACGGTTGCACGCTCAATATCTGCCCAACGCTTACGATTGTATGGTAAAGTTCCAGATTGTTCACCCACCAAACCTAAATTGGTTGGCATACCGAAACCTGCTTTATGATAGGTATTCATCAACACCGAAATCGGCATTTGTAACGATAAACGACTCACACCAACATTACTCGATTTTTGCAGAATACCGGTAATGGAAAGTTCGTTTCTCGGGGCAACATCTCGAATAGTATGCCCATTCACTACAAATGGTTTGGTATTTACAATAGTATCCGGTGATACAATTTTCTGCGTCAATGCCGTTAATACTACGAACGGTTTTACAGTAGACCCCGGTTCAAATGTATCGGTAATTGCTCGATTACGACGCATTTCCGCTTGTGATCCTAAAATATTGTTTGGGTTATACGAAGGTGCAGTCGCCATAGCCAAAATCTCACCAGTACTGATACTAACCAATACGGCAGTGCCAGATTCTGCTTTATTTTCCGCTACTGCTTTTTTGATTTCACGGAATACCATTGATTGCAAATGTTTATCAATACTTAATGTTACATCGTGTGCATCATATTTTTGCGTAGTTGAAATATTTTCAATTACATTACCAGATTTATCCTTACGGTATGTTTTAAAACCTGATTTTCCGGTCAACAATGAGTTAAAACTCTTTTCAATGCCTTCAATTCCTTGACCGTCAATATCGGTATAACCCAATAATTGAGCTGATTCTTCAACTGTCGGATAAAAACGACGATATTCTTTCTGCAATGAAACACCGGTAATTTTCAATTCACGAATATAATTTGCCATCGTCGGGGAAATTTGACGATCTAAATAAACAAATCGAGATTTAGGGTTTTTATTTAAACGAGAAATAAGTCCATTCAATGAAGTATTTAACGCTTCAGCTAAACGCTGCCAACGATCTTTTTCCATTAATGAATTTTTACTGAAAATTTCTTTCGGATCAGCAATTACAGAATAGTTTTCAACACTAACAGAAAGCAACTCACCATTACGATCTAAAATATCACCGCGAATATAAGGGATTTGTTCCGTACGGAGTGAACGTTTATTTGCTTCAGAAATTAATACATCTGATTGCACCAACTGCACATAAGCTGCTCTTGCCACCAATGCTGCTAATAGAGCCAAGACAATAACGATGGTAGACCAGTATCTACCCTTCACAAAACTGCTTGAGTTCTGACTATAACTAGAAGATTTTTTTTTCACCTTTGCCATTATTATTTACTGTCCTCTAATTATTCAATAATTAACACTTCCTGATCATCTTGCGTAGATTGCATTCCCAACTGTTTTGCAATTCCCTCAATACGTGTGCGATCACTCAATGCACTATCTTCCAAACGCAAATTAAGTGCTTCACTTTGCAATGCCTGATATTCAGTCTGTAACTGATTCTTTTCACTAATCGCTAAACGAGTTAAATGAGTTACCCAAATGGTTGACACCGCAATAATCAATAAAGCGATCAACAACAACATCACTGTTTTATTAGCTTGAAAGATATCATCCACAATAATTCGCCATAACGGATAACGATCATAACGATTAAAAATCATAATAACCTCTCCGCAACACGCAACACTGCACTTCGAGAGCGGCTATTTACTGCAATCTCCTGTTCACTCGGCATAATTGCTTTACCGATAATTTTCAATTTTTGGTTGCGTTCAATTTGATCTTCTGTCAACGGCAAGCCTCTTGGAATATCATCACCTTTGCTCTGTTTTTTCATAAAACGTTTAACTAAACGATCTTCTAAAGAATGAAAACTAATAATTGACAAACGTCCTTGCGGTGCCAACACATCAATTGCTGCCATTAAAATTTTCTCCAACTCTTCCAATTCACTATTAATAAAAATACGAATAGCCTGAAAACTACGAGTTGCCGGATGTTTATGTTTCTCTTTAACAGGGATCGATTGTGCAATTAATTGTGCTAACTGAAGAGTGCGGGTTAATGGTTCTGTACCGTTTAATTTAGCTTGTTGATTGAATTGAACAATATTTCTCGCAATACGTTTCGCAAAACGCTCTTCACCGAATGTTTTTAAC
The DNA here is from genome assembly GCF_001678575.1 of Gallibacterium genomosp. 1. Lineage (NCBI taxonomy): Bacteria > Pseudomonadati > Pseudomonadota > Gammaproteobacteria > Pasteurellales > Pasteurellaceae > Gallibacterium > Gallibacterium genomosp. 1. Next base: position 15,827 of record NZ_JTJP01000012.1, on the reverse strand, counting down.
ACCCAAGCAAGATCACTTTCCGAAACCTGCTGTAGCCATTGTGCAGCAGACAGCCCTTTGGTCGTATCCATACGCATATCTAAAGGCCCATCTTGCATAAAACTGAAGCCGCGTTCCGCTTGATCAAGTTGCGGTGAAGAAACCCCCAAATCCAACAAAATACCGTCAATTTTACCAATTAACTGATATTTTTCGCAGATTTCATTAATTTCTGAAAAGTTGTGGTGTTCTATGGAAAAACGAGGATCCTGAATGGATTGCGCAGCAGCGATAGCCTGTGGATCACGATCAATCGCAATCAAGCGGCCGTGTTCGCCTAACAAGGAGAGAATACGACGTGAATGACCGCCACGACCGAAAGTACCGTCAATATAAATACCGTTCGGCTTGATTGCTAAACCATCCACTGCTTCATTCAATAAAACAGTAAAGTGTGAAGGATCTGAATAGGTGACTTGTTCCATATAAAAATTCACTTATAAAAACAAAGTTTTTAACTCTTCAGACGTTGCCATCGTACCACTGCTACCAATTTGAATGTCTTGTTCGATTTGCTGCTGCCATCTGTCGGCTTGCCAAATCTCAAATTTGTTAAGCTGACCGACCAGCATAATTTCTTTTTCTAGGGCGGCATGTTGTCTTAATGCGGGACTAAGCAATATACGACCGGTCTTATCCAACTCGCATTCTGTTGCATATCCCAACATAACACGTTGTAAACGTCGTCCAGTTTCATCAAAATTCGGTAATTGCAGTAATTTCTGCTCAATAATTTCCCATTCAGAGAGAGGATAAAGTAAAAGGCAAGGTTGACGAATATCGGCAGTACAAATTAATTGTCCCTGCTCTTTTTCCTGTAATTCTGCACGATAACGAGTCGGGATCGCCAAACGCCCTTTTGCATCAAGATTAATCAACGATGCTCCTCGAAACATACTCGCTACCTATAAAATGAACCCAAAAAGAGAATTTATTACCACTATTTACCACAATTTACCACTTCTTGCTAAGTCTATGCTTTGAAAACCCTGATTGCAAGCGATTAGTTCAATCTTTACAAAGAATTTTTGGGGTGTCGGAAAAGAAAAATCTCATTATCTGCTGAATGAGCTATTTCAATATCAATTTGATGATGCTTTTCTTTCATTAACCCCTGTTCAGATATCACTGATGTACTAATCTGATACTATTCATCAAAGATTTTTTAGCAGTATTTAAATGGCGTTTTAGTTCTGTGATCGCTCCCAAGTCGTCTTGACTGACAATTTTCACTAAAACGGCTAAATGTTCTTCAACTGCTAAAATATTTCTTGTTTTTAAATCTCTGTTATCCCATTGATAATGAAAGTTAAAAATTATAGAAATCAGCTCAATAAAATCATTAATAAAGGGGTTATCCGCAGCAGATAAAATAATCGAATGAAATTGATGATCCAATTTGGCAAAATCAGTAAATTGTTCCGAAATATGTTCTCGAAGAACTCTATGTTCTTGTAGCAACATTCTCATTTGACTCCATCTCACATCTGATTGAGGCAAGTTCATAAAGCAATTTAAAGCGTGGCATTCCAACATTTCTCTTAATTCAAATAATTTATCGGCATAATGAGGCGTAAATGCGACCAATTGCCACTCTCCCCTACCTAAATTTTTAATAAGATTAAATCTGGAAAATTGTATGAGATATGCTCTAACTGAAAAAATATCAACATTTGCATTTTTAGCTAACCATAACTCTGAAATTTTATCTCCAGGTTTAATCACTTTTGTTCTCACAATTTCTTGAAAGTAAGATTCAATTTTTTTAAGAGATTTCGGATCATTTTGCTTTGTTTTTAATAAACTAAATTTATCCTCTTCTCTTGGCTCCCTCGACACAACATAATTTTCATTCTGTTTCACTAAAATACCTTTTTTCAATAATTCAGATAAAACAGAACGAATCGTTGTTCTACTAACGTTATATAAAGAGGCAAGAATCACCTGCGAAGGTAAAGGTGAATCCAATACTTTTGCAGAAATAGCATCCATTACCTGATTAGCGACTTCATTTCTTAGTTCAAAATCTCTACTCATTTCTGACTTCCTTTTTATAAAAAACACATAAAAAACATTAAAACATTTTGTTATTCACATTACTACAACTAAGTTCTGAAATTCTTTTGCAAAGCACAAATAATAGCCCTGTTGTTAATTTTCAATAAGCAAAAGAAGGATTAAAAATGAAAGCGTTAGTTTGCAATAAACCTTTTGAATTTTCATATAAACAACTCTCAACTCCTACAATCGAAGAAGATCAAGTCTTGCTTAAAGTTGCTGCTGTTGGTATTTGCGGAACAGATATTCACGCATTTGGAGGAAATCAACCTTTCTTTAGCTACCCTCGTATTTTAGGACACGAAGCTAGTGGCATCATTGCTGACATTGGTTCAAAAGTATCTCAATGGAAAGTTGGTCAAAGAGTTGCACTGATTCCTTATGTTTCTTGTGGTGAGTGTGATGCTTGCCGAAACGGACGCACAAACTGCTGTGAAAAAATTTCTGTTATTGGTGTTCACGAAGATGGCGCATTTAGCGAATATCTTGCTGCCCCTGCTAGAAATATCCTAGCTATAGATGATCAAGTTGATGATATCACTGCTGCATTAATAGAACCTTTTGCAATCAGTGCTCACGCAGTTCGCCGAGCAGAAATTAAAGCCGGAGATGATGTTTTAATCGTTGGTGCCGGTCCTATTGGTCTTGGTGCTGCTGCAATCGCAGCTGCTGATGGGGCAAATGTCGCTATTGCTGATACCAGTGCTGAAAGAAGAGAACATATTAAAACACAGCTTAAACTTCCAGCCTTTAATCCAATTGATGAAAAAGTGGAAAACTTCTTTAACGGGAAATTACCTCTTATTGTCATTGATGCCACTGGTAATCAAAAGGCAATGAATAATGATGTAAATCTCATCCGCCACGGTGGCAGAATTGTTTTTGTCGGTTTATTTAAAGGAGATTTCTCCATCCACGATCCTGATTTCCATAAAAAAGAAACTACCCTTTTAGGAAGCCGTAATGCAACTCCAGAAGATTTTGAAAAAGTACAATCCCTTATGGCACAAGGAAAATTAAGTGCTGCAATGATGCTAACTCATACTTTTAAATTTGATCAACTTGCAGAAGTTTTTGAAGAGCAAGTAGTAAATAATAAAGATTTAATAAAAAGTGTTGTTACTTATTAAATAAAAAACAGATAAAAATCATAATTTAGCTGTTTTTATCACATTATGTTGTTGGGTTCCTGTTCAACCTGATAACACCAAAATTTACAAACCACCCAAAACTAAGTGAGGAAAATTATGCGTTTATTCAAAAAACCATTAACAACCCTACTATCTTTAGGACTATTTACCCTTTCTGTTAATGCTTTCTCTGCTACAGAAATTATGATTGCTTATGGTAACCAACCGGGCGAACCGATTGATAAAGCAATGCATTTCTGGGCTGATAAAGTTAAAGAAAAATCTAATGGCGACATTATCTTTAAATTATTCCCTTCTAGCCAACTTGGGAGCGAAACAGAAGTGTTAGAACAAGCTCGTTTTGGAGCTAATATTATTACCATTAGTGACTATGGAGCATTAATGGATATCGTTCCTGACTTAGGTGTTATCAATGCTCCGTACTTATCTCAATCTTTTGAGAAAAAATCTAAACTTCTACATTCCGATTGGTTTAAAGGACTTAGTGAGCAATTAGATAAACAAAATATTCATATCGTTATCCCAGATGTCATCTATGGAACTCGTCATCTATTGACTAAAAAACCGGTTACTAAACCGGAAGATTTGAAAGGTATGAAAATAAGAGTTCAGCATTCTAGAGTACCTTTACAAACAATAAAAGCTATGGGTGGAGTACCTACTCCTATGTCACTATCAGATGTTTACCCTGGTTTGTCTGAAGGAATTATTGATGGATTAGAAAATCCACCAGCCGTACTTTATGGTGGCAAATTTTTTGAAGTTGCAAAAAATCTAAATCTCACCGCACATTCAACCCATATGTCTCCTTTTGTAGTGGGAACTGCGTTTTGGGATACACTAACCCCGGAACAACAAAAAATTATTATTGATTCAGGTAACGAGATGGTTGTTTTTGGAGCCAATCAAGTACAAACCGCAGAGAAAGAAGCAATCGAAAACCTTCGCAAAGCAGGAGTGAAAATTAACCAAGTGGATATCAAAGCATTTTCCGATACTGTAAGAAGCAAAATACAAGAAGCATTCCCTGAGTGGACTCCTAACTTATATAAAAATATCCAAGCTCAATTAGAAACTTATTAATAACTTTGATACACGGCGTGTCCATCACGCCGTTTTTTAACTTTGGAGGGATTTATGAATCAACAACCCCAACAAAAGAAATTTTGGCTTAGTGATATTGATGAAATCCTCGCATCATTTTTCTTAGCATTAATCGTTCTACTTTCAGGCTACGGAGTTATTATGCGCTATTTTCTTAATTCGCCTAGTGCCTGGGTAGAAGAAATGTGTGTTGTGTTCTTTATTTGGTTTACATTTTTAGCATCAAGTGCCTTATGTAAAAATAATGAACTTATTCGCATTGATTTCCTGTTAAGCAAACTTCCTCACAAAATAGCAAACTTTATCGATGGCGTTATACAGCCTTGCATTATGATCTTTGCGTTAGTTTTTATGATCTATTTAGGATTCAAATTATTACCAATGTCCAAGGTGCGTTTTACACCAACACTACATATTTCTTATCTCGCTATTTATGCAATTATTCCAATTAGTGCCTGCTTTATGCTTTATTACGAGATCAGAAAGATTGTCTATTACTTCAGAATTAATCATAGGAGTAAATTATGAGCGTAGTTATCCCTATTACAATTTTGTTAATTCTTTTTGTTATAGGAACTCCTGTTGCATTTTGTATTTTCATTTCCACACTCTGCTATTTTTTGATGAGTGATCTACCAATGATTATGCTTATTCAACGTTTAGCCGGAGGTTTAGAGTCTGTCACTTTATTGGCAATACCATTCTTTATTATGGCAGGTGTTTTTATGAATCACACCGGTATTAGTGCAAGATTACTAAAATTTTGTGAAGTTCTAACCGGACATATGAATGGTGGATTAGCTCAAGTTAATGTGGCATTAAGTACATTAATGGGTGGTCTATCTGGCTCAAATATTGCCGATGCCGCAATGAATTCAAAACTGTTAGTGCCACAAATGGTTGCTCGTGGTTATAGTGCTTCATTTTCTGCCGCTGTTACCGCAGCTGGCTCACTAATTACTCCGATTATTCCGCCAGGTATTGCAATGATTATTTACGGCTATGTGAATAATGTATCTATTGGCAGATTATTCTTAGCCGGCATTATCCCAGGAACATTACTCTGCATTATGATGATGATTTTGGTCTCAATCATTTCTAAAAAAAGAGGATATTTACCAATTAGGGAAAAAAGAGCAAGCTGCAAAGAAATTGCACTCTCCGCTAAAGATGCTGTTCTCGCATTATTATTACCAATCATCATTATTGGCGGTATTAGAATGGGCGTTTTTACACCTACCGAAGCAGGTGCCGTTGCTGTCATTTATGCCATTATTTTAGGAACTTTAATCTATAGGAATATGGATATAAAACAACTTTGGTTGGCAACAAGAGAATCAGCTTTAGGTGCAGCCAATGTCTTATTGATTATTTGTATGGCTGTTGCTTTCTCTAAATTTTTAACTTGGGAACGTGTTCCTCAAGCATTAGCTCAATGGATGACAACTGTTGTTGATAGCCCAATCACATTCCTTATGTTAGTTAATATTTCATTACTGATTTTAGGTATGTTTCTTGAAGGCAATGCCATTATGATCGTGCTTGCACCGTTACTTGCGCCAATCGCCAATTCATATGGTATAGACCCTATTCATTTCGGTATCGTGTTTATTTTCAATGGAGCAATAGGAACCATCACTCCGCCATTAGGCACAGTAATGTTTACTACTTGTTCTATCACAGAAGTACCAATCGAAAAATTTATTAAAGATGTCATTCCTTTTTGGGGACTGCTCATCTTTGAATTAATACTACTTACTTATATTCCATCTATCAGCATTTGGTTACCAAACCTTGTTTATGGAATTGCAAATTAATGAAGGACAATAAATTATGAAACAACTCAACCGTACAAACTTTCCGGGAAATCAATATCCAACAAAAATTATTCAATTTGGTGAAGGCAATTTTTTACGTGCTTTTATTGATTGGCAAATTGATTTATTAAATGAAAAAACTGATTTTAATAGCGGTGTAACTATTGTGCGCCCGATTAATACCGATTTTCCGCCGTCATTAAACACCCAAGATGGGCTTTATACCACCATTATTCGTGGCTTAAATGAAAAAGGCGAAGCGGTAAAAAAAGTCCGCATTATTCGTTCAGTTAATAATGAAATTAACCCTTATCAACAATTTGATGATTACCTTCAATTAGCACATAACCTTGATATTAAAGTAATTTTTTCTAATACCACTGAAGCCGGCATTAGCTATCACGAAGGTGATAAATTAACCGATCGCCCGGCACTAAGTTACCCGGCAAAATTAACGCAACTTCTCTATGAACGCTTCAAGGTAGTCAATGGCGACAAGAGCCAAGGTTTTATTTTATTGCCGTGTGAATTAATCGATTATAACGGCGTAGAATTAAAACGTCTGGTACTTCGTTATGCCCAAGAATGGCAACTACCAGCTCAATTTATCGATTGGCTAGAACAGGCGAATACGTTCTGCTCCACTTTGGTCGATCGTATTGTTACCGGTTATCCTCGTAATGAAGTGGAACAGCTTACTAACGAACTCGGTTATCAGGATCAATTCTTAGATACCGCCGAATATTTTTATCTGTTTGTCATTCAAGGTCCGAAATCTTTAGAAAAATTGTTCCGTCAGGATCAACTCAAATTAAATATATTGGTTGTGGATGACATCAAACCTTATAAAGAACGCAAGGTCGCCATTTTAAACGGCGCGCATACATCATTAGTTCCGGTTGCATACCTTGCCGGCGTGGATTATGTCGGTGATGCAATGCAGGATCAACAACTACGCCAATTTGTGATCGATACTTTAGCGCAAGAAATTATACCGGTGCTCTCATTGCCACAAGACGAGTTGCAACATTTTGCCGATGCGGTCATCGGACGTTTCCAAAATCCGTTTATTCAGCACGCACTGTTATCAATTTCGCTTAACAGTATGACTAAATACCGCACGCGTATTTTGCCGCAATTATTGGCTTATCAGCAAAAATATCAAAAATTACCGGTGCGTTTAACCTTCGCTTTAGCGGCGTTGATTGCTTTTTATCGCGGTAAACGAGATCAACAAGCTATTCCATTGAAGGATGATCAAATTTGGTTGGATCATTTTGCAGATTGGTGGCAACAATGGCAGCAACAAACGCTCTCCACTAAACAGTTAGTGCAAAACGTCTTGAGCCAAACCGAACATTGGCAACAGGATTTAACTCAACTTCCTGACTTAGTGGACGATGTTACCGAAAAATTGGATGCTATTCTCGCAAAAGGAATGCGTAACGCATTATCACAATATTGTTAGGAGCGATTATGAAGCAGTTTATTCAAATTCAAGCTCAGGATAATGTTGCCGTTGCGCTACAAAATTTAAGTGCAGGCACTGTTATTCATCTTGCAGATAAGGAAATCAGACTAAAACAGGATATTCCGCGTGGACATAAATTTGCGGTAAAAGATATTGCCGCACAGGAAAACATTATCAAATATGGTTATCCCATTGGACACGCTACCTGTGCCATTACAAGCGGTGATTATGTGCATACGCATAATGTGAAAACCAATTTAAACGATATTAATGACTATAGCTATCAACCGAATTTTCCGGCGATTGACATTAATGAAGCGGATCGTGAAGTGCAGATCTATCGCCGTGCCAATGGTGACGTTGCCATTCGTAACGAACTTTGGATTATCCCGACTGTCGGTTGTGTGGTCGGCATCGCTAATCAAATTCGCCAACGATTTTTGCAACAAAATCCGGCTGATGACATTGATGGCGTATTCACCTTTTCTCACAGTTATGGTTGTTCACAACTTGGTGATGACCATCAAAACACCAAAGTGATGTTACAAAATATGGTTAAACATCCTAATGCCGGCGCCGTATTGGTGATCGGTCTTGGATGTGAAAATAACCAAATTGATGCCTTTCGGGAAACTTTGGGCGATTACGATCCTCAACGTGTGAAATTTATGGTATCGCAACATTTTGAAGATGAGGTAGAAGCCGGATTGGAATTATTGCAGCAACTCTATCAACAAATGCGCAATGATCGCCGCCAAGCAGGGAAATTAAGCGAAGTGAAATTCGGTTTAGAATGTGGCGGTTCTGATGGTTTGTCCGGTATTACTGCCAACCCTTTGTTAGGCAACTTTTCTGATTACTTAACCGCTCACGGCGGAACGACCGTATTGACCGAAGTGCCGGAAATGTTTGGTGCAGAACGCATTTTGATGAGCCACTGCCGCGACCAACAAACTTTCGATAAAACGGTTGCAATGGTAAACGGCTTTAAACACTATTTTATCTCCCATCATCAACCGATTTATGAAAATCCTTCTCCGGGAAATAAATCAGGTGGCATTACCACATTGGAAGATAAATCGCTCGGCTGCACCCAAAAAGCCGGTCATAGCCAAGTGGTTGATGTGTTGAAATATGGTGAACGCCTCTGCAAAGCCGGTTTAAATCTATTAACGGCGCCGGGGAACGATGCGGTTGCCACCAGTGCGTTGGCAGCCGCCGGCTGTCATATGGTGTTGTTCACCACCGGTCGCGGCACACCATACGGCGGTTTTGTACCAACAATGAAAATTGCCACTAACAGTGAATTAGCGCAACGCAAACGCAACTGGATCGACTTCAATGCCGGACGTTTAGTTGAAGATGTTGATATGAGCCAGTTATTGGACGATTTTATCAACAATGTGGTTGAAATCGTGAACGGAAAACCGACTAAAAACGAAATCAATCAATTCAGAGAGTTAGCAATCTTTAAGAGTGGCGTAACCTTGTAAAAGATATTTCACAAACAACCCAATACAAAAACGGCATAACCTACATTTTGTGTAAGTTATGCCGCATTTTTAATGGTGGTTCACGATTAAATATCTAAATTCGCGTGCAATGCATTGGTTTCAATGAAATCACGGCGCGGTTCAACTTCATCGCCCATTAAAGTAGTGAAGATTTGATCTGCTGCCACTGCATCACGAATGGACACTTTTAACATACGACGTGCTTCCGGATCCATTGTGGTTTCCCATAACTGTTCCGGATTCATTTCACCCAATCCTTTATAACGCTGTACGGACAAGCCACGACGCGACTCTTTCACTAACCAGTCAATTGCTTGTTCAAATGAGCTAACATTCAAGCGGCGTTCGCCACGAGTAACATAAGCCCCCTCTTCAAGCAGATTGCGTAATTGATGGCCAAGTTTCAACAATAGTGCATATTCACTGCCTTCGATAAAATGGAAATCCAAGGCGTGATCGGTATCAATGCCGTGAGTGCGCACAGTGATCACCGGTTCATATAAATGACGTTCTGCATTGTATTGTACTTTCGCAGAATAATGGGTACCGTGCTGTTCTTTGCGAACCAAGGTTGCCACCAATGTATCCACCCAGCTTTTCACGGCTTCCTCTTGCTGCATTAGTGCCGGTGTTAAATCATCCTGATAAATCAACTCGCGCAAAATTGCTGCCGGATAACGGCGAGATACTCGGTTAATCATTTTATTTACACGGTTATATTCTGCGACCAAATTCTCCAACGGCAAACCTTGCATTGCCGGTGCGGTCGGATTGACATATAACGCCGCTCCATCCAACGCAATCGCCAATTCATATTGGGTCATTGCATCGTCATCTTTAATATATTGTTCCTGTTTACCTTTCTTCACTTTGTAAAGTGGCGGTTGAGCAATATAAACGTGTCCACGTTCGATCAACTCCGGCATTTGACGATAGAAGAAAGTTAATAACAAGGTACGAATATGTGAGCCGTCCACATCCGCATCGGTCATAATAATAATGCTGTGGTAACGCAATTTGTCCGGATTATACTCATCACGTCCAATGCCACAGCCCAATGCGGTAATCAATGCCGCCACTTCTTGAGAAGAGAGCATTCTGTCAAAACGGGCCTTTTCAACATTTAATATTTTTCCTTTTAGCGGCAAAATCGCCTGATTTTTACGATTACGTCCCTGTTTAGCAGAACCACCAGCGGAATCCCCTTCCACAATGTAGAGTTCTGACAATGCCGGATCACGTTCCTGACAATCCGCCAATTTACCCGGCAAACCACCCAAATCCAATGCACCTTTACGGCGAGTCATCTCTCTGGCTTTACGTGCCGCTTCTCTTGCTCGAGCCGCATCAATAATTTTGCCGACAATAATTTTGGCATCGTTCGGATTTTCTAATAAATATTCTTGCAAACGCTCACCAACAGCGGATTCGACTACACTTTTCACCTCTGAAGAAACCAATTTATCTTTAGTTTGTGATGAAAATTTCGGGTCTGGTACTTTAACGGAAACAATCGCAACTAATCCTTCACGAGCATCATCTCCTGCCATTGCCACTTTCGATTTTTTGTTGTAACCCTCTTTTTCCATATAGTTATTAAGGGTACGGGTCATCGCTGCACGAAAACCGGCTAAGTGAGTTCCACCATCACGTTGTGGAATATTGTTAGTGAAACAGTATAAATTTTCTTGGAAACCGTCATTCCACTGCAATGCCACTTCCACACCGATGCCATCTTTCTCAGTGTTAAGATAGAACGGTTTGCTATGAATTGGATTTTTATTTTTGTTTAAATATTCCACAAATGCTTGAATTCCACCTTCATAATGAAAGTGATCAGAACGGTTAGTGCGTAAATCAATTAAACGAATGGATACGCCTGAATTCAAAAATGAAAGCTCACGCAAGCGTTTAGATAAGACCTCATATTGGAATTCTGTGTCGCTGAAAATAGACGGACTTGGCCAGAAACGCACAGTAGTTCCGGTTTTATCACTCTCACCGATAACCGCCAACGGTGCCTGTGGTTCACCTAGACGGTAAAATTGTTCGTGAACGTGTCCTTCACGGCGAATGGTTAGCTGTAACTTGTCGGAAAGTGCATTTACCACCGACACCCCTACGCCATGCAAACCGCCTGAAACTTTATAAGAGTTGTCGTCAAATTTACCGCCAGCGTGCAATACCGTCATAATTACTTCCGCTGCAGAAACGCCTTCTTCTTCGTGAATACCAACCGGAATACCTCGCCCGTCATCCTGCACGGATACAGAATTATCTTCGTGAATAGTCACGATAATGTCTTTACAATAACCGGCTAAAGCTTCATCAATCGCATTATCAACGACCTCAAACACCATATGGTGTAAACCTGTACCATCATCGGTGTCGCCGATATACATACCCGGACGTTTACGCACCGCATCAAGCCCTTTTAAAACTTTAATACTTGATGAATCGTAAGAATTTGACGTTTGATTTGACATAATTATTATCTCTAGTTTTATTCAAAAAATTAGTCTGAATTATAGCAGAAAAGGGCTTTAAATCCTAGAACATACCGATTTTATCACCCTTGTTTTCTGGAGAAACAATGCCTTAACTCAGGCATTGCCGTGCAAATTGTTCGCTGAATTGATCTAACCAACTTCGATTATGGGATGGGGTTTGATTTTTCATATCTCGTAATGCATCATAAATTGCCTGTTCCAATGTCGGAATGTCAACTTGTTGCCAACAATTCAAACGTTGAAAATTGGTCTGTAAATCAGCTGCAAAAATAATGCCGCTGTAATAATCGTAAATATAGCCGTCAAAACCTTTTCCCTGATCATAAAGCTGATGTTTTAGCTCGGAAATCGGCTGTTTATATTTGCCGTTAAACCAATCAACAACACCGTGTGCAAAAGAATCAACATTAAAATGCTGATTGACTCGTCCTTGATAAGTCTGCTGTGTCGCCTGATAAACCGGTGCATAAGTGCTTTTCACCAGCTGCTCTTGTGGCAGATCAATCACCGGCTTTGCCTCGTGTTGCTGCGCACAGGCCGCTAGCAACAAAATCGCTGTCATCAAAAATACTTTTTTCATTGTCTTATGTTTTCCTTGATATTCAATAAATCACTAATATACCTCAAGCAACGGATGATAAATTTTACAATTCAGTGTTATAATCGCAACTTAATTCATCCTTATAACAACTTTTAATTATGAGTCGTCAGAAAAAAACAAGAAAAATCAGTGATTTAATGCCTGCACGTAAACAGGATAAAACCGATATTTCCAGCACTAAAAAAGGCAAAAAACCAACAAGATATGAGTTGGATAACAAGGCTTGGGAAGAAAAACGTAAGAAAAAACATAAAGGTCGCCCTTCCGGCAGCCGTTATGCTAACGCTGAAAAAGCGGATATGATTGTGGAGAATGTCAAAAAAGATCCGCGTGTCGGCAGCCGTAAGAAAATCCCACTCATTGTGGAAGAAGTGAATCAGCAACAAAACAGATCCGCTGAACCCATTGAGATTGTCATTCGTCCGAAAAAAGAGCGTTCCGCCGAACAGGAATTATTTGAATTGGAAAATAACGAAATTCTGAATCAATTGCTTGATCAACTCGAAGCGGGAGCAAAACTTTCGAAGAAAGATCAAGAATTCGTTGATCAATGTTTAGATCGTATTGACGAATTAATAGCAGAATTAGGTATTGAGCCGGAAGATGACGATGAGCAGGATCTTTACTATCAATTTGAAAAAATCAATATCAACCAATTTAAATAAATTACAATGAATATTTCAGTATTACTATTAATTATCGGCTGTGTCATTATCATTGCAATGGCAAGCTATCTTGTTTGGTTACTGCTTGCCATTAAAAAGCAGAAACGCTTGTTACAGCAGGCTTATCAACAACGAATGAATCGATTGTTAGAAAGTATCGAAATTATCGCCAAAGCAATGTTGAGTGATGAATGCAATCATTCCGAGGGTGTGTTACGCTTAAAACCATTGTTAGAAGCTTATGGTAAAATTCAGCTGAATGCTTTCCCAGCGATGCAAGAACTCTACCTCACCGTTAAAGATATGCCTGTTAAGGAAGAACGCCAGGCATTAGATAAAAAAGAGAGAAGAAAGCTCGATCTCACAAGGGAAAGTAAAGAAGCAAAATTAGAAAAGCAAATTAAGTTGGAGTTGCCTCAATTACTTGAGGGTCTTAAATAATCATAATTAGTGGGTATTTATTATGTCAGAAATTTTATGGGATCATAATCTGATTCGAAAATATAACCAATCAGGGCCGCGCTATACTTCATATCCTACTGCGTTAGAGTTTAATGAAGTTTATAACAATGATGATTTTATTATGGCGGCAGAACGTTATCCAACGCGTCCATTATCATTATATATTCATATTCCTTTCTGTCATAAGCTTTGCTATTTCTGTGCGTGTAATAAAGTAATTACACGCCACCAACATAAAGCGGATATCTATTTGGATTACTTGGAAAAAGAGATCCGAACTCGTTCCTCTTTATTTGCTCAACGAACCGTTACTCAAATCCACTGGGGCGGTGGCACACCAACTTATTTAACTGAAGAGCAATCTGAACGTTTAATGTCAATGTTACATCGCTACTTTACTATTAATGAAAAAGCAGAAATCAGCATTGAAATGGATCCTCGTGAAATTGAACTTTCTATGTTGGATCACCTACGTAAAATCGGTTTCAACCGCATCAGTATGGGCGTGCAGGATTTTAACAAAGAGGTTCAAAAAGCAATAAATCGTGAGCAAGATGAGCAATTTATTTTTGATTTAATGCATCACGCGCGTGAACTGGGATTTCAATCTACCAATCTTGATTTGATTTACGGTTTACCATTGCAGACCTTAGACAGCTTTATGTTTACCTTACAGAAAGTAATTGAATTGAACCCTGATCGCTTAAGCGTATTCAATTATGCACATTTGCCAACTCGTTTTGCTGGGCAGCATAAAATTAAACAGGAAATGCTACCTTCACCAGAAACAAAATTATCTATTCTGCAAAATACTATCGAATTTTTGACCAATTCAGGTTATAAATTCATCGGAATGGATCACTTTGCAAAACCGAATGATGAGTTAGCTATTGCACAAGCGAATGGTGTTTTACATCGTAATTTCCAAGGCTACACCACTCAGGAAGAGTGTGATTTGTTGGGAATGGGGGTTTCCGCCATCAGCTTATTAGGTGACAGTTACGCACAAAACCAAAAAGAATTAAAAAGTTACTATGCCGACATTGAGACTCGCGGTATTGCTTTAAACAAAGGTTTAGTAATGACACGTGAAGATTGCTTACGGCGTGATGTAATTAAAGCATTAATTTGTAACTTCAAATTAAAATTTGAAGTTATCGAACAACAATATCAAATCAACTTTAAACAACATTTTGCTGAAGATTTGGCTCTGCTTGCGCCTTTAGTTGAAGATGGATTACTTAGCATTGATGATGAAAGTATTACTGTTTCATCAAAAGGTCGTCTATTAATTCGTAACATCTGTATGTGTTTTGATACTTACTCTCGTCAGCAAGCGAAACGTCAGCAATTTTCACGTATTATTTAATCAAAAGGATTTCGGATGAATACTTTACAATTTATCGTTCAAACCGTTATTGGCATCTATATTTTTATTTTAGTCGCAAAAGTCTGGTTGCAATATTGCAAAGTTGACTTCTACAATCCGCTTTCGCAAACATTAGTTAAATTAACACAACCAGTGTTATTACCGTTACGTAAGCTCGTACCAATAAAATATGGCATTGATTTTGCAGCAGTTTTAGTTGCTTTTATTCTAGGAGCAATCAAACTACCTTTACTCTATTTTGTTGTTTCCGGACATCTTTCCTTAGAACTTCCTTATGTTCTATTATTAGGTGTACTTTCCGTCGTTAAAGCGTGGGGGGAAATGATCTTTTGGGCAATCTTTTTACGAGCTATTTTAAGCTGGTTCAGTCGTGGCGGCAATCCGTTAGATTATGTGTTATATCAAATCAGTGAACCGTTGCTGGCACCGATCCGCCGTATTTTACCACGCACCGGAATGCTTGATTTTTCAGTAATGGTATTAGGGATTATCCTGATTCTACTCAATAACGTATTGCTTGATCTCTTTGGTCAACTTTGGATGATTGCGTAATGGCAGTCAATCGTACTGAAAATGGGCTGTTGTTAAACATTATCCTGCAACCCAAAGCCGGCAAGGATCAAATTGTCGGCTTATATGGCGATGAATTGAAAATCACTATTACCGCACCGCCTATTGACGGCAAAGCCAATGCCCATTTGCTTAAATTTCTTAGCAAACAATTTAAAGTCGCCAAAACACAAATTGAATTACGCAAAGGCGAATTAAGCCGACATAAGCAGGTTTTTATTCCCTCTCCCGAACAAATTCCCCAGCCTATTCTGGATCTACTTGAATAGCACTCCGATTTTATTCAGATTCTTATCTGACCTACGGCGTTAGTTGTCATTATTCTCGCTTAAATCCGTACTGAAACAACGATCACAAGGATCGCTTTTTTTCAAAAAATTCTTTTCTTCTGCCACTATTTCACCATTAAAAATTTTATCTTTTTGAAGCCAACCCCTTGTTTTTTTTTTTTTTTTTTTAAACTAAGAAAGTTTTT
>NZ_JTJP01000011.1:0-49574 GCF_001678575.1 Gallibacterium genomosp. 1 | reverse complement strand
TGCAAGTCTTTTTTACAGATTTTTTTAATTTATTTTTTAATTGATGTTTTTTACAACAGTTTATCTATTCCATACTTTAGAAACAAAAGCCATATCTCCAACGAAAAACATTGAATTATATGGCTTAAACTTTTTTATTTTCAATTAGTTATTCTTTAGGTAATCGTTTAATGGAAATTAATAAACCACCCCAAATGATCACAAGCGAGATAATCATCATAATGATTGCTGTCGTACTCATTCTGTGTCCTCCTCAAATTTTTCTTCATTTTTCCAAGGTAAATGTGTTAATAGGAAGGCGACTACCACCAATCCGAATGCCATTCCCCAACCGAATATATCTACAAACCAGTTTGGATAACCTTCATAACCTTCGCGGAACACTTTTGCACCTTCAGTAAATAGCATAAACGCTAAA
This sequence comes from Gallibacterium genomosp. 1, assembly GCF_001678575.1. NCBI lineage: Bacteria > Pseudomonadati > Pseudomonadota > Gammaproteobacteria > Pasteurellales > Pasteurellaceae > Gallibacterium > Gallibacterium genomosp. 1. Next base: position 49,156 of record NZ_JTJP01000011.1, on the reverse strand, counting down.
ATACCTGTTGTAACAACGATACACAAACGCCAAATAAAGCCAACTTTGAAAGAAGAGGTTTTGTTAAGATGGTTTCCTAACAATCCTAATTTTTCATTGGACACAATAATAACCAATGAACAAAACGCTACCGCAACAATACCGAAGTAGTTAACAAACTTATCCATCACATCCAACATTGGTAACCCTGTTGTTGTACCGAATAAAGAAACAGAAAGAACCATCATCGGAATACCTACAATGAAGGTTGAAACAACACGTCCAAGTTTTAATTTATCTTGCACTGACGCAATAATCACTTCAATAACTGAGATAAAAGAAGTCAATGCGGCAAAAGTAAGTGAACCAAAAAATAGCACACCTAGTATTGAACCAAATGGTGCATTATTAATAATCGTTGGGAACGCAAAAAATGCTAAACCAATTCCGCCTTTTGCTACTTCGTGCACTTGTTGTCCACTTGCTACAGCCATAAAACCTAAAGCTGCAAAAACACCAATTCCAGCCAATAATTCGAAACTACTATTTGCAAAGCCAACCACCAATCCAGAACTGGTTAAATCTGAATCTTTCTTCAAATAGGAAGAATAAGTAATCATAATGCCGAAACAGATAGATAAAGAAAAGAAAATTTGTCCGTAAGCTGCAATCCAGACACTCGGATCGGATAATTTATCCCAATTAGGAGTAAATAACGCATCCAAACCTTTACTAGCTCCCGGCAAGAAAAGCGCTGAAATAACCAAAATCACAAACATTACCACCAAAAGTGGCATTAAAATGCTGGATGATTTAGCTATACCTTTTTGCACACCCAATGCTAATACGGCTAACGCCACCAACCATACCGCAATTAAAGGACCAACAACCATACCAACAAATTCAAAACTGACGCCTTGTGTAATATCGCCCATTTTAAGGAACTCACCAATAAAGAAATCTATCGGCTTATCCCCCCAAGCACCATTTATAGAAAAATAGGTATAACACGCTGCCCAACCAAGTACTACCGCATAATAGATTCCAATGATGACATTAACTAATACCTGCCACCAACCAAAAATCTCAAAGTTCTTATGCAAACGTCTAAACGCTAATGGCGCAGAACCACGGTGTCTATGTCCGATGGCATAATCCAAAAAAAGTAAAGGAATCCCTGCCGTTAACAATGCGATAATATAAGGTACAATAAATGCACCACCTCCATTTTCATAAGCGGTATAAGGAAAACGCCAAATATTCCCCAATCCTACTGCCGAACCAATAGCCGCTAAAATAAACGCTTTACGCCCCGAGAAAGTTTCTCTTGTTGTTTTTGCTGTATTACTACTCATTCCGCCCTCCTAAAGGACTTATCTTTATTTTGTTATAGGAAACCTTAATATAATCGAATAGTTATATTAGTCAACGCTATTTATTTGATAATAAAAGTAAAATCTTAAATATGATTTAAATTTATCTAGTAGAAAACACTAAAATAAAGTGGTAATTTTAGTGAAATAAACTACAAGTAGTTTCAATTAAGAACATATCACTATTTAAACCTGCTCTTTTTAGTGAAAAAAACTAACATAAAGTTAATTTTTTTTTATAAAAAAGATCAAGATAATTGTATTACCTTGATCTTTAACAACGCTAAAATCAGTAATTTTATTTTGCTTTACGTTGTGCTCTTAAGCCTAATAATAATGTTAGTGAGAAAGTGATCACAAATGAAATCAACATACCAATACAATATACAGCGATACTATCTGGTTTAATTGAAATAATGCCGGGTAAACCAGCTGCACCTAATGCCTGTGCTTTCGCATTAAACAAAGCGATAAACGCACTGGAAACACCAGAACCTACCATTGCCGCAATAAAGGGGTAACGATATTTAAGATTCACTCCAAACATTGCCGGTTCAGTAATCCCTAATAAAGCACTGATCCCGGATGGTAATGCAATTCCCTTCACTTTTGCATCTTTAATTAAGAACATCACCCCTAAACAGGCAGCTCCTTGCGCTACATTTGACATTGCTGCAATAGGAAAAATAAAAGTACCACCGGTATGAGCCATATCCGCCAATAATTGGGTTTCAATTGCAATAAAAGTTTGATGCATACCGGTGATCACAATTGGCGCATAGAAAGCACCAAAAATAGCACCACCAATAAAACCAGTTGTGTCATATAACCAAGTTAAGCCATCTCCAATTAAAAAGCCAAGTTTATGTGTAATTGGTCCGACAAAAGTAAAGGTTAAAATGCCGGTGATAAACAAGGCTAATAGCGGTGTTAATAAATTATCCAATACGGATGGAATAATTTTACGGAAACCATTTTCCAATCTAGCCAAAATCCACGTTGCCGCCAACACCGGTAATACTGAGCCTTGGTATCCCACTTTTTCGATATGAAAGCCGAAAATATCCCAATACGGAATATCACCTGAAAGACTCGCCGCGCTAAAGCCCCAGCCATTTAATAGATCCGGATGAACCATCAACATTCCCAATGCCGCACCTAAAAACGGATTACCACCAAATTTTCTGCTAGCCGAAAATGCCAATAAAATTGGCAAATAGACAAACGGTGCATTGGCAAAGGTATTAATCATTGCCGCAAGATCCGCCAAATTCGGATAAGCATCAATTAAGGATTTATCATCAATAAATAAACCTTGTGCGGTAAAAACGTTCGCTAACCCCATTAGCAAACCGCCAGCCACAATAGCCGGAATAATTGGCACAAAAATATCCGCCAATCCTTTTACTAAACGCTGCAACAACCCCTGTTTTTCAGCACTTAAATTAGCGACATCACTTTTTGTCATATCGCCTAATCCTAAAATTTCTGTCATTGCGGCGTGAACTTTGTTCACCGTACCTGCACCAAAAATAATTTGGTATTGACCTGCTACGGCAAATTGACCTTTCACACCTTCAATTTGTTCAATGCCTTCCTTATCCGCCTTACTTTCATCATTAAGGACTAAGCGTAAACGAGTGGAGCAATGTGCCGCGCCACTGATATTCTCTTTTCCGCCCAACTTCTCAATGAGCTCTTTTGCAATTTTTGGAAAATCCATAGGTTTTCTCTCCGGGTAGATTGGTTAAGTAATCAACAGCACGCATTATAGCTAAAACGTTTTAGTAAAATCCATTTTATTCATAAACCAGTTTTCATTTTTGTGATCCAGTTAACACTTTTTAATAGAAATCAACAAATAGAATTGCTCAACTAAAACGGTTTAGCTACAATTTTACTGTTCAAAAAACAACAGAGGATTTTACCGATGAATAGAGTATGGGTTTTAGGCGATGCCGTTGTCGATTTATTACCGGATGGAGAACAACATTATTTACGCTGTCCAGGTGGTGCGCCAGCAAATGTTGCCGTTGCCATTGCACGTTTAGGTGGTAACAGTGCTTTTATTGGCAGAGTTGGAAATGATCCTTTAGGTCTATTTCTGAAAACTACTTTACAGCAAGAACAAGTAAATACTGATTTTATGCATCTCGATGATAATCATCGCACTTCAACCGTGATTGTTGATCTCGACGAAACCGGTGAAAGAACCTTTACTTTTATGGTCAATCCAAGTGCGGATCAATTCTTACAACAATCAGATCTTCCACATTTCTCTGCCGGTGAATGGCTACATTTCTGTTCCATAGCTTTAATCAACCAACCATCACGCCACACCACACAACAAGCAGCACAGCAAATTAAACAAGCCGGTGGATTTGTTTCTTTTGATCCAAATCTTCGCCCTAGTTTATGGCCTTCACAACAACAAATGATTGATGAAGTGAACAAAATGATTGCTATCGCCGATGTCATTAAATTTTCAGAAGAAGAAATTTGTCTACTAAGCGGTGAGCCTGATCTGGGCTTGGCTATCCGTAAAACCCGTCAACAGTATCCAGATAAATTAATTTTAGTTACTCTCGGAGCAGAGGGTGCATACTATTTTTATCAAGCTATTGAAGGAAAAGTTGCCGGAAATAAAGTAAAAGTGATCGACACCACTGGAGCCGGTGATGCTTTTGTCGGTGGTATGTTGCAGGCATTAGCTCGACATCAGCACTGGCAACAACAAAATATTTTTGTCCAGGCGATTCAACAAGCAAATCTTTGCGGTGGATTAGCCACTACCGCCAAAGGTGCAATGTCTGCATTGCCAACAAAAACACAGCTTCAATCACAATAACTTTCTATCATTCGGGGGAAGATGATGATTTTTAATCAAGGCAAATATCGCAATCTATATGCAGCTAAAGAAAATGAATTAACAACATTAGCATCACAAGTGCAATGTGATCATCACCATCGTCCACAATATCATCTTGCACCTCCGACCGGTTTATTAAATGATCCGAACGGATTGGTTTTTGACGGTGAAAATTATCATATTTTTTACCAATGGTATCCGTTCGGTGCGCTGCACGGAATGAAACATTGGCAACATTATCGCAGTAAAGATTTTATCCATTTTCAACAGGCAGAGTTGCTTATTCCGGATCAACTATTTGAATCACACGGCTGTTACTCCGGCGGCGCGATTCTCTATCAAGATCAAATTGTCGCTTTTTATACCGGAAACACACGCCGTCAATCGGATAATCAACGTATTCCATTTCAAAATATCGCTATTTTTACTAAACAGGGTAAATTACTCGAAAAACGTGTTTTACTGCACGAGCCACCAGTTGGTTATACTGAACATTGCCGCGATCCGAAACCGTTCCTTACTGATGAAGGCAAAATTCGTTTTATTTTAGGCGCGCAACGCCAAGATCTTTCCGGCACAGCATTATTATTTGAAATGGATAATCTGAATGACACGCCAAAATTATTAGGCGAATTAGCTCTTCATCCCTTTGATAATAAAAATATTTTTATGTGGGAATGTCCTGATCTTTCTAAATTAAAAGATAAAGATCTCTTTATTTGGTCACCGCAAGGAAAGCAGCAGGAACAAGCCCAATTTCAAAATAATTATCACGCTACTTATTCCCTTGGCAAATTACAACATCTTGATTTTCAAGTAGAAATATTTTCCGAGCTGGATCAAGGATTTGATTTTTATGCGCCGCAAACTTTTTCCGGCTTAAATGATGACAGTAAAATCCTATTCGCTTGGTGCGGTTTACCTGATTTGCAGTATCCTACCGATCAATATCAATGGCATTCAATGCTAACTTTGCCACGTAAACTTTGGTTGCAAAACAACCAAATCTATCAACGTCCTGTGGAGCAGGTTTATCAACAGATCGGAACAATACATCATCATCAACAAGGAAAGATTGAAATTCCTTATCTGTCACAAAGTTACTTAACACTTGAAATCAACAACCAATCATTTGACTTACAATTATTCAAAAACGAACTGAATCAATATCTTGAAATAAGTTATCACAACGGAATTTTCTGTTTAAACAGAGAACATAGTGAACAATCTGAATCTATGCGAAAATGGGGTACAAAACGTTATTGTCGAATTAAAAATCTACAAAAGATTGAAATTTTTATTGATCATTCTATTATTGAAATCTTTTTAAATGATGGCGAAAAAGCAATGACTTCCCGTTTCTTTATTGAAAAGAAACAACCTCTATTATGGATATCTCCTTTAATCAAAATAGCAAGTGCCAAAGTTTCGCCAATTTACTTCGATTAAGGATTGAGGTTAATGAATATCAACAATAAACGGCTTACTCTCGCAGATATTGCAGAATTAAGTGGTGTTTCAAAAACTACCGTAAGTATGGTGCTTAATGGACACGGAAATAACTTTAGAATTAAGCCAGAAACGCAAGAAAAAATTTTAGAAATTGCTAAAAAACATCACTATAAGGCCAATAGTGTAGCAAAGGCGTTACAGGCACAGCGTAGTAACACTATCGGTTTAGTCATTCCTGATTTTTCTAATTTAGGTTTTGCCACAACAACAAAAACCCTAGAAAAGTTGTGTCGTGATAATGGATTACAACTGATCATCGCCTGTACCGATGAGGACGCTAAACAGGAATTAATTGCAATTGAGCGTTTATTAGATCGCCAAATTGATCTTTTAATTACAACACCAATTAAATCAGATGCACATTATTATCGACAACTCAATATCAATGTTCCGGTCATTCAACTCGACCGTTTCACCCAAAATAGCCTAACACCTTATATTGTGACGGATGATGAAAGTGCCGTCATTGAATTAATTTATACCTTATGTCAACAATATCATTTAGATGAGATCTACTATCTAGGAGGACAAGCTGAATTACGCCCTAGTACAGCGCGTCTTTACGGCTTTAAACAAGGATTGCAACGTGCGAATTTACAGTTAAATCCGGATTGGATTATACAAACTTCCTACTATGCTGATAGTGCCTACTTTGCTTTTGATCAACTGTATCAACGCTTAGGGCGTTTACCACAAGCATTATTTACTGGTTCATACGCATTATTAGAAGGGGTTCTTCGATGGCTAAATGAAAAACAGTTATTACATCATCTGTCTGATGGAACAATGCACCTTTCCACTTTTGATGATTATGAGTTGCTGAATTGTCTACCGTTCAAAATCAATTCTATTCAACAAAATCACCAAAAAATTGCTCATCAGCTTTTTGCAATGGTACAAAGTTTATTAAAACAAGAACCGGTAAAAAATCAGATCATTCCAGCAACCATTATTTGGCGATAAAACTTAAGGGGTTCATCACGAACCCTTTACGAAACTCATTACTTTAGGTTAGTCGCTGTTCAATAATACCACCACCTAAACAAACCTCATCCAAATAGAAAACTGCCGATTGTCCAGGAGTCACCGCAATTTGTGGTTCATCAAAACTAACTTCAATCAAATCATCATTTAATGGAACAATTTGACAAGGCACATCCTGCTGGCGATAACGTGTTTTCACTGTACAACGCAAAGGTTGTTTTAAAGGCTTACGATCAACCCAATGTAATTGTCCGGCGATTAACCCTCTAGAGAATAGGCGCGGATGGTTATGACCTTGCGCCACAATCAACTCATTATGTTGCAAATCTTTATCTACCACATACCAAGCCTCGTCGCCGGCATTTTTCAATCCGCCGATACGCAAACCTTTACGCTGTCCAAGCGTGTGATACATTAACCCCTCGTGACGACCTATAACGTCACCATCTACCGTACGAATATCCCCCGGCTGTGCCGGTAAATAACGAGCTAAGAAGTCTTTGAATTTACGTTCTCCGATAAAACAAATACCGGTAGAATCTTTTTTCTTAGCAGTAACCAAACCTAAATCTTCTGCAATTTGACGCACTACTGGCTTTTCTAATTCGCCTACTGGAAATAAACTTTGTCCGACCTGTTTATGGCTCAATGTGTAAAGAAAGTAACTTTGATCTTTATTATCATCCAAACCGCGTAATAACTGTGCATTCTCATCATCGCCACGACGACGCACATAATGCCCTGTGGCGATGTAATCCGCCCCTAAATCTTCGGCGGCATATTCCAAAAAGGCTTTAAACTTGATTTCTTTGTTGCACAGAATATCAGGGTTTGGCGTTCTTCCCACTTTGTATTCTTGCAAAAAATGTTCAAATACATTGTCCCAATATTCCGCAGCAAAATTAATTTTATGTAGTTTTATACCTAATTTATCACATACTGCTTGTGCATCAGCTAAATCTGCCGCCGCCGTACAATAATCTGTATCATCATCTTCTTCCCAATTTTTCATAAACAAGCCGTCCACTTGGTAGCCTTGTTGCTGAAGAATATAGGCGGAAACGGATGAATCTACACCTCCTGACATTCCGACAATCACTTTTTTCTGTTGGTTTTCTGCAAATTGTTGTGGTGATATTGTCATTAGATCAGTAAATGTTTTTGAAATTAATGCCATTATTTTTCCTTTGTTTTATGCTTACAACTATAAATATGCTATGAAATCCGCTTATCTTAAGAACTCTCAAACAAAATAGCAAACAATCACAAACATTGTCGTTATCTTTGTGTTAACGTGCAAACTTATAATTGATTTATTAAAATTATTCCCAAAACAATACAAACCACACCTATAAAAATAGATGATTCCGAGAATTAATCTATTTTGTATTGATGTTTGGAACGAAACAATTAAAAAAGGATATGCATACCGAATTATACATATCCATTAAGGCATAATGGAAAGCAATATTCTTTCCTTAATGTTATCGATTCACAGAACAACGCTTAATAGCATTACCTTATGAATTAAATTATAAAATGCGACCGGCTTCTTGCAGTTTTGCTTGACGTTCTGCTTCTTTTGCCATTCTGGCTTTACGTGCGTCACAAGGTTCTGGACAATCGCATACCTTTTCTAAGCCGAGTGAAGAGATACCGCCGCAGCTGCCGCTGATAGTTTTACGTTTAATGATATAACCGATTGCCATTGCAAAAATTACAACTACAAAAAAACCGAATGTAATCAAAAATAATTTCATTACTTCTCTCCTTCTTTATTATTGTACAACAATTTTGCAAATGCTGATGACATTTTAACCTCAAATCCTTTTTCTGTTTTAACAATCAGATAAATTGCAAGATTATCTTTTTCAGCCAGTTGCAATGCCTTTTCTGCACCAAGAACATATAGACCGGTTGCATAGCCGTCAGCAATCATACAGCTTGGATCAACTACAGTGATTGAAGCTAAATTATGTTGTAACGGATAACCAGTTTTAGGATCGATTTCGTGAGAAAAACGTTTTCCATTTTCCTCAAAATAATTACGATAATCACCGGATGTCGCCATAGATAAATTGCTTAATCCAACAATCTGTTCTACCGCACGAGAGCCATCAAATTCAGGTTTTTCAATAGCAATTTGCCACGCCTGACCTTTTTCATTCACCCCTTTAGTATGAATTTCACCACCAATTTCAACTAAATAATCGCTGACACCGATACTTTCCAAATAAGAAGCAACTTTATCAACGCCAAACCCTTTTGCAATTGAGGATAAATCAACATAAAGTTCCGGTATTTTTTTAATGAGTACCGGTTTTCCATCTATTTCAGAAACAGATAATTTATCGATACCTATCCACGCCTTACGTTTTTCAATTTCTTCCGATGCTGGTTCTTTATCCAATCGTTTTTCCGGCCCGAAGCCCCATAAATTAACTAATGGTCCAACCGTAACATCCAATGCACCTTCCGTTTTCTGATGTAACTGAATCGCCGCCTGCACTACTTCAGCAAAATCCTTAGACACCTCAAAAGGTTTATTTATCTCTTTACTGCGATTAAAACGACTAAGTTCAGAATCTTTCTGATAAGTTGACATCTGATTATTGACCTCCTTAAGCAGTTGGTCAATTTGCTGATGGGTCATTTCCGGTCCGGTATTTATGCCCTTATCCAAATACTTAATATGATAAGTGGTCCCCATTGTTTTACCGCTTAAGGTAACAATTTCGGGATCTTTTTGGCAGGCGGTTAAGCTGCTCACCAAGAGTAAGGCGATGGCCCAGCAGTAAACCGTTTTGACTTTTCTTAACATAAATCTATCGCTAATTTTCTGTGGCTAAAAATGGCTAAAGCGGTCAGAAATCTGACCGCTCTTTTTCTTTATTTAACAGCGTCATCAACCGCCAAAGTCATCTAATAAGATGTTTTCGTCTTCAACACCTAAGTCTTTGAGCATTTTGATTACCGCTGCGTTCATCACTGGAGGTCCACACATATAGTATTCACAGTCTTCTGGTGCTTCGTGATTTTTCAGATAGTTTTCATAAAGCACATTGTGGATAAAGCCGGTGTAGCCGTCCCAATTATCTTCTGGCAATGGATCAGAAAGTGCCACGTGCCATTGGAAGTTATCATTTTCGGCTTGGAGGGTGTCAAAATCATCCACATAGAACATTTCACGTTTTGAACGCGCCCCATACCAGAACGACATTTTACGTTTAGATTTCAAACGTTTTAATTGGTCAAAAATATGCGAACGCATTGGCGCCATACCCGCACCACCTCCGATAAAGACCATTTCTGCATCAGTATCTTTCGCGAAGAATTCACCGAATGGGCCAGAAATAGTTACTTTATCACCCGGTTTTAATGACCAAATATAAGAGGACATTTGACCCGGTGGTGCATCTGGGTTGCTTGGTGGTGGCGTTGCGATACGCACGTTAAGCATAATGATGCCTTTCTCTTCTGGGTATGAAGCCATTGAGTAAGCACGCACGATTGGCTCATCCACTTTTGACACATAACGCCATAGATTATATTTATCCCAATCTTCGTGGTATTCTTGTGGAATATCGAAGTCTTTGTAATAAACCGTATGTGGCTCAGCTTCAATTTGGATATAGCCGCCCGCACGGAATGGCACTTCTTCCCCTTCAGGAATTTGAAGTTTGAGTTCTTTAATGAAGGTGGCTTTGTTGTCGTTAGAAATAACGGTACATTCCCATTTTTTCACGCCAAACACTTCTTCAGGCAATTCGATTTGCATATTGTTTTTTACGTTTACCTGACAAGCCAGACGATAACCTTCTTTGGCTTCACGTTTTGAAATGTGAGAAAGTTCTGTTGGCAGAATATCACCGCCACCCTCGGTTACTTTCACCACACATTGACCACAAGAGCCACCGCCGCCACAAGCAGAAGAAACGAAAATGCCTTTACTCGCTAATGCACCGAGTAATTTTCCGCCAGCTGGCAAATGAATGGCTTTGCTTGGGTCGTGATTGATTTCAATAGTAATGTCCCCTGAATTAACGAGCTTTGATTTAGCAAATAAAATGATTACCGCTAAAGCAAGCACTAGCACAGTGAACATTGCAATACCTAAAATAATTTCCATTTAGTATCCCCTTCTTATAACTGAATACCTGAAAATGACATAAAGCCAAGTGCCATTAGCCCTACAGTGATAAAGGTGATGCCTAAACCGCGTAAGCCTGCTGGAATATCAGCATATTTCATTTTTTCAGTTAAACCTGCAAGTGCCACGATAGCAAGCATCCAACCTGTTCCTGCACCGATACCATAAACCACCGACTCGGCAAAGTTGTATTCGCGTTGTACCATAAAAGATACGCCACCGAAAATCGCACAGTTTACCGTAATGAGTGGGAGGAAGATCCCGAGTGCGTTGTAAAGAGCTGGGAAGAATTTATCTAGCACCATTTCAAGGATTTGCACCAATGCCGCAATCACCCCGATGAAGATGATAAAACGAAGGAAACTTAAATCAATACCTTCCACCAATGCCCCATCTTTTAAGATATGGGTATAAACGAGTTGGTTAGCTGGCACGGCAATGCCTAATACCACGATTACCGCAATCCCTAAACCAAAGGCGGTTGAAACTTTCTTTGAAACCGCAAGGAATGTACACATACCAAGGAAGAAAGAAAGTGCCATATTTTCAATAAAAATGGACTTAACAAACAGACTTAAATAATGTTCCATTGCTTATTTCTCCACCTGTTCTGGTTTCCAAGTTCTCAAGCCCCAAATGAGGAAGCCGATAATAAAGAATGCACTTGGTGCTAAAAGGAATAAACCGTTTGCTTGATACCAACCGCCATCTTGGATGGTTTGGAACACGGTCATACCGAAAATTTTGCCTGAACCAATTAATTCACGCAAAAAGGCAACGATAATTAAGATTGCACCGTAGCCGATACCATTACCTAAACCATCAACAAAACTTGCCAATGGTGGCTCTTTCATTGCAAAGGCTTCTGCACGACCCATTACAATACAGTTGGTAATGATCAATCCAACGAATACGGAAAGTTGTTTAGATAACTCATAAGCATAGGCTTGCAACACTTGATCCACAAGGGTTACTAATGATGCAATGATCGCCATTTGCACAATGATACGGATACTATTTGGAATGTAGTTACGGATACAAGAAATAAAGAAACTTGAACACGCCGTTACTAAACTCACCGCAATCGCCATTACAACAGCGGTTTCTAATTTCGTTGTTACCGCTAACGCTGAACAAATACCCAAAATTTGCAACGCAATCGGGTTGTTGCTCACCACAGGAGATAACAATAATTTTTTCATATTTGCATTAGCCATTAGTTAGCCTCCGCTCTAAGTTTATCTAAATACGGCCCAAAACCATTACGTCCAAACCAGTAATCGAAAGAACCTTGAACCCCTTTCGTGGTTAATGTCGCACCAGAAAGCCCATCAATACCGTGTTCTTTGTCTGCTGACGCACCTTTACCAATTTTAATGGCCACTTGATCTTGTGCATTAAAGAGTTTTTTACCCACAAAATGTCTCTGCCAGTTTGGGTTAGCAATTTCGCCCCCTAACCCTGCCGTTTCACCTTGTTCATAATAGGTAATACCTTTAATGGTATTCGCATCAGGAGCAACAGACACAAAGCCATACATTACCGACCACAACCCTGTACCATAAATTGGTAACACGATTTGTGAGGTTTTGCCTTGAGCGTCTTTCACTAAATAAACCTCAGCATATTTTGCCCGCACTTTAATTCCCGCTTTATCGTCTGCAGGGTTAATTGCGATGCTTTCCGCAGGGTCTTTCGCTGCCACGCGTGCATTGAAATTAGTGATGTTATTTACATAATCACCCGTTGCGAGATCCACAATTTTCGGCTCAATGTTTTTCGCATAAAGGTCTTTAATTTCTGCTCCTTTTGCTTTTGCAGGTAATAAGCCCGCTACACTGAGGATATTTTTTTGTTTATCTAATAATTTTTGCTCATTTTGCGTCGGTTTCAATCCAACCGCAGCGGTTGCGACAATAATTGAGCAAACTAAGCTGACTAAAACAACAACAAGGATTGTTCCGCCAACACTATCTTTATTAAACTTAGCCATTGCGCGCTCTCCGACGTTTGATATTTGCTTGAACAACCAGATAGTCAAAAATTGGGGCAAATAAGTTAGCTAATAAAATGGCTAACATCATACCTTCAGGATAAGCAGGATTTACCACACGAATAAGTACTGCCATCGCACCAATTAATGCACCATACCACCATTTTCCTTTATTTGTGAATGAAGCGGATACTGGGTCTGTTGCCATAAACAACATACCTAACGCAAAGCCACCCAATACTAAATGCCAATGCCAAGGCATTGAGAAAAGTGGGTTGGTTTCTGAACCGATCACATTAAATAAGGTAGAGGTCGCGATCATACCGAGCATCACGCCCGCGATAATACGCCAAGAAGCAATGCGTGCGAACACAATCACCGCTGCACCAATTAACAACGCAAGGGTAGAAACTTCCCCGATTGACCCTGGGATATTCCCTAAGAATGCGTCCATCCATTGAATTGGCTGACCTGTGGTAACTTGTTTTAATGCACCTTGACCGCCCGTTGCCCATTGTGAAAGTGCGGTCGCACCAGAGAAGCCATCAGCGGCAATCCATACAGAATCCCCTGAGATTTGTGCAGGATAGGCAAAGAATAAAAACGCACGCCCTGCTAAGGCTGGGTTCATAAAGTTTTTACCTACACCACCAAACACTTCTTTGGCCACAACAACCCCAAACGTTGTCGCTAACGCCGCTTGCCATAATGGCAATGTTGGCGGAACGATAAGGGCTAATAAAATAGAGGTTACGAAGAAACCTTCGTTGATTTCGTGTTTACGCACTGTGGCAAATAACACTTCCCAGAAACCGCCCACAAGGAATACGGTTAAATAAATTGGTAGGAAGAAAATCGCACCTAATGCCATTTTTGCTAGCACGCCAGCATCTTGTGAAACTAACCCTAATGCATTGGCTAAAGCAAAATGCCAGTCATTCGCCACATTTTGTGCCAAGTTCTGTGCAAAATCGCCCACTTTTAATGCAAGAATAGATTGCTCACCCACATTAAACATACCGTAGAACATTGCTGGGAATAATGCCAACCACACTAATACCATCATACGTTTAGAATCCAACGCATCACGGACGTGAGAGGCCTTCGCTGTTACTGTACCCGGTGTATATAAAAAGGTTGCCGTTGCTTCATAAAGGGCATACCACTTCTCATATTTCCCACCCGGTAAAAAAGCAGGTTCCATTTTCTCTAAAAGATGTTTTAAACCCATTTTTAACCTTCCTTCTCGATCTTATCTAAGGCTGCACGCAGCATTGGACCGTAATCATTTTTACCCGGACAAACAAATGTACAAAGTGCTAAATCTTCTTCGTCTAACTCTAAGCAACCTAATGCTTGCGCACTGTCCGTATCGCCCGCACTTAAATCACGCAACAACAAAGTTGGGATAATGTCTAATGGCATTACACGCTCATAAGCACCGATTGGCACCATCGCACGGTGTCCACCATTAAGTGCGGTGGTAAAATTGAATAATTTGTGTCCGAAATGACCTAACACAGTACGGGTGATAGAGTATTTGTTCGCCCCTGGCATAATCCAACCTAGGAACTCTTTCTCACGACCTTCTGCAATCACGGAAACCTGCAACGCATAACGACCTAAATAGTCCACCGCGCCAGCCGCTTTATGACCGCTTAACACTGAGCCAGAAATGATACGGTTTTCACCCTCTTTCAATTCACCTTGCGTTAATTGACTTAAATTCGCCCCTAGTTGTGTACGAATTAAACGCGGATTTTTCACCTGTGGGCCAGCCAATGAGATCACGCGACCGTTGTAAAGCTCACCTGTGGTAAATAGGCGACCAAATGCGATCACATCTTGGTAATTTAGATACCACACAGTTTTCGTTGCACTCACAGGATCGATAAAGTGAATATGTGTACCGCTCAAACCCGCTGGGTGTGGACCGCCGAAATCGTGAATGGATAAATTCGGTAAATCCACCGTTGGGATATTGCTGTCGCCCGCTTTACATAAATGCAATTTGCCTTCGTGTAAACGGCTTAATACGGTTAAACCATTGGTGAAATCTTCCCAATGGGCTTTTAACACCACTTCAGGATCAGCGGCTAATGGATTGGTATCCATTGCATTAACAAAAATTGAAGATGGCACAGCATCAACCGCTGGCACTTTACTGAATGGACGGGTGCGAAGTGCTGTCCAAAGCCCTGAAGCTTGTAGGTTTTTACGAACTTGCTCGGAAGTTAAACTTTTAAGCTCATCGGCGGAATATTTGTTAAAGGTAACCTGATCATCACCTTCGATTTGAATCACTACTGATTGCAACACACGCTTAGCCCCGCGATTAATCGCAGTTACAGTACCACTTGCAGGGGCAGTGAATAATACGCCCGGGTTCTTTTTATCTTCAAAAAGCACCTGACCTTTTTTCACCACATCACCTTCACGCACCTTCATTGAAGGACGCATTCCCACATACTCTTCGCCAAGCAAGGCAACTTCAGTAACGGCATTACCGTTATGGATTACTTGTTCTGGCTTCCCAGCGATAGGAAGATCCAAGCCTTTTTTAATCGTAATCATATTGTTTGCACTACTTTTTCGTTGGGTTAAACACAACAATTACCGTAATAGAGTAGGCATTACGGTAATCTCTCGTTTGAGTAGTTTCAAGCGAATTATTATTCTTTAAGCGATATAAGTGCAGTCAAAACTTCTATAAAAACAAATAGATAATTTTCTCCAACACACCAAGATACATAATTACACTATCCACTTAATTTTAAAACTCAAATCTGTATACTCCTTGTTCAGGTTATAAATCATAACCAAAACAATGATTTAAATAATTAGTCATACTATTGAATTAGGAGTGAACAAGGATATTTAAAACGGCTTATTGTAACCAAAAGCCCCCCTTTAATTCCAGTAAATGACCGCTTATTTTAAAAAAAATGTGAAAATTTTGATATATTTCAATAAAAAATAACCGACTTTTTATTTATAAATCAAATAAATACCACCTTATAAGTATATTACTTACCAACACCCATACAATTTGGTGAATTTGGAACTTGTTGTAAAGATTTCCACTCATCTGGATCATACAAATGCAATGCTAAAGCGTGTACACCTGCCGCCAACTGCTGTGCCAATAGCTGATAAACCAAACGATGGCGCATTACCGCCCGCATTGCTTGAAAACGCTCACTGACAATAATTAATTTAAAATGTGATTCATCACCTTTTCCGGAACTATGCATATGGCTTTCATTAATAATTTCAAAATGAAGAGGGGATAATTCTTGTTGCAATAAAACTGTCATCTGTTGCTGTTTGTTCATAAAAACTCCTAAACGTAATGATCTTCTGCAAATTGTGGAAAACTTTTCGCTAAAATATGATTATTCTTTTTGCTGTAAGAGGATAATTTACTTTGACTATTGATGATTCTTGTATGAATATACACTATTTTATAGCGATGTTTTCAACTTCACAAACTGATAACTAATGAAATGGGGCTTTATTATGTATAAATCATTAAAACGTTTTGTATCTGCCTGCGTTATTATTGCAGGTTTTCTACTTACTGCTTGTCAAGCACCACAAAACACTATCACGTTCACAGCGCCGGCAGCAGTTGGACCGTTTAATGCTCAAAACCAAAATAGTAGCGTCAGCGTTACTTCTCGTGATCTTCGTGGCAACCAAACTGTTTCTCAATATACTTATGATGGTCAACTTTATCCGATCTTTGCTCAGCCAAGCATTGCTGAAGTGTTCCAACAAGCATTACAACAAGATCTGAACAGCAAAGGTTTCCGTATTCTGCCGAATAACGCCCCAGCTGTAGTAACAGTTAATGTGAAACAATTCTATGCTAATGTAAACCAAGGCAATCTTCGTTATAAAATTGACGCTTCCGTACAGCTAACTATTCAAGTACAAAGCGCAAAAGGCGAATATAGCAAAAATATTGAAACTCACCGTTCTCAAGAAGGTGCATTCGGAGCAAAAACACCTGAAATTCAAAAAGTGCTAACTCAAGCATTCACCGATGCAATTAATGGAATTTATCAAGATCAAGATGTTTCCAATGCCATTATTCGTCTATCTCACTAATAAAAAATTCCCTTATCCATACAGGATAAGGGAACCACTATAATTCAAAATAATCTATTAGCTTCTTAAACTTGTTACTAACTCAACCGCCTCTTTCGTTAACTGAGTTACTTTAGCCCAATCGCCTGCCTCAACAGCATCATTAGGAATCATCCAAGAACCACCTACTGTTTTAACACAATTCACAGCAACATAATTTGCAACATTTTTTGGTGATACTCCGCCGGTAGGGCAGAAACTTAATTGAGGTAATGCTGCAGAAATTGCTTTTAATGCTGCCGCACCACCATTAATTTCTGCTGGAAAAAATTTAACATAAGAATACCCCTGTTCTAATGCTTGCATCATTTCTGATGGCGTTGCCGTACCCGGAATTAGTGGTACTTCACGTTCAGCTGCGTGTTTTAATAGTGCTGGTGTTGCGCCCGGAGAAATCACAAATTTTGCGCCTGCCGTCACCGCCTGATCATATTGTTCAGCCGATAATACGGTTCCTGCACCAACCAATGCATCCGGAACTTCTTTACTCAATAATTTGATTGCGTCCAATGCAACCGCACTGCGTAATGTAATTTCAAAAACGTTAATACCACCCGCCTGCAATGCTTTTGCCATCGGTAATGCATCTTCCAGTTTCTTAATCACCATTACTGGAATAACAGGAGAAGCACTGAAAACATCTTTCGGATCTAAATTCCAATTCATTGTAAATTCCTTTTGTTGTGAAAAATAAAAAAGCGTTTCAAAATTAACACAAGGCAACAAAAATTTATACTAGAAAACCACTTTTTTTGAATTCAGGTCAAAAAATTACAATATAAAATAAACAGAAATTATTCTCATTAATATTGAGTTGTATTTTTCTTTTCGTTATACTCCGCCTCCAATTTATTTATCCTATTTATTATCACCAATTTAAAAAATTTTTTATGAAAAAAAAGACAATTTTCTTTTATATTTTAATATGTTTATCTTCACCCCATATTGTTATTGCAGATTCAGACTTTTCTGATAACACATTAGAACAGGTCGAGGTCATAACGGAATTGGAGCGTTATAAAGCGACAAATAAACTTAAATCGGATGTTAATCTCAGTTTACTTGGACAACAAACTGCATTTGCTACACCTATTTCAGTCATAAATTATAATCAACAGGCAATTGAACAAACTGAAGCTCGTAATATTGTTGATGCTATTGCAAAAATGGATGCTTCAGTGATGAACTTTGGCGGTGAAACCAACACACTGAGTGGAATTTATGTTAGAGGTTTACAACTTGATGCTCGTCAATTCAGCGTAAATGGGTTAACCGGTTTATACTCCAGCTACAATTCTCCTCTTTCCGCCGTTGCTTCCGCACAATTAATTAAAGGTGCATCAACTGCCACTGTAGGTATGGATCCAGAAGGTTCATCCGGTGCTTCAGTCAATATTCAAACAAAACGAGCGACTGATACGCCGATTAATATATTAGGTATGGCGTGGTATAGTAAAGATCGCACACAGCCTTATTTTGATTTTGGTCGTCGCTTCGGCAACAATAAACAATGGGGTATAAGAATTAGTGGTTTATATCGTGACGGCGATACAGCACGAAAACATTTTAATGAACGAAATAGTGAGATCGCCATAGGTGCAGATTATCGTGGTGATAAATTACGAACTGCTATTGATTATATGCATACCAAAAGAGCAACTAAAGGCGGGCGTGCTCGTATACAGGATATTCAAGATCTTGATTTTGTATTAGCCCCTGCTCCGGACGGAGAAATTAATCTAATTCCTCATTGGTCTGGTCAAACAACGGAAGATCAAACCATAATGGCGACATTCGAATATGACCTACCATATCATACGATGCTTTCAGGTGGTATCGGGCATATGTCATCAAAATATTACGGTGCATTCGGACAAATCAGAATGGCGACTCCGCAAACTTATAATATCCAATCAATGAGGGCAATGAATTATAAAATTAATACAACTAGCGCCAATTTAAAATTACATGGTGATTTTAACACTCATATAATCAGCCATAATTGGAATATCGCTTGGGATAGTGTTATCCGGACTCGGGATTTCAAACAAAGCCCAGTGATTGACTACAAAAAAGATAAAACATTCAGAAATATTAATCTTTATAATCCTGTGTTCCCAAATTCACCAACATATAAAGCTTTAGTCCAATCTACGAATGAAAAAGTTCAAGCACACAGCATCGCTTTTGCTGATACATTAGGTTTTTTTGAGGATGAACTACGTTTAACAGTAGGCGGACGATACCAATGGATCAAACAAACCGACTATCAAAGCGACACTAAAGCAGACAATCACCGCTTTAGTCCGATGTTAACACTTGCCTACCAACCTACTTCCAACTTAATTTGGTATGCTAATTACTTGGAAGATCTTGAACCTGGTGCAGTTGATGAAGATGGAGTAATGTCCAAGCCACTAGTCAGTAAACAGATTGAATTAGGTGTACGTAAAAATTGGGGGGAACAATACACTACCACACTCAGTATTTATCAACTCTCGCGACCGGGAACAATTACTAGTAAAGCAGCTAATAACTATCAGCGTAAAGCTGGAGAACAACAAGGAAAAGAACGCAATCGCGGTATTGAATTTAATCTTTATGCCAATTTGTTGAATGGTTACTTACGCTCCAATTTAGGTATCAGTTATAACAAAGGTGAATTGCTCGATTATGCCAACTGGGCAGGGCAGATTATTGATGGAACTCAAGTCGCCAGCCCACGCATTATCGCTAAAGTCGGTATTGAATGGGATACGCCGTTTATTCATGGTTTAACTCTTAATAGTGCGATCCAATATTACGGCTCATCTTATCAAGATTACACCAAAAAATATAAATTCCCATCCTATACTACTGTTGATATAGGTGCTAAATATGCTTTCAAACTTCAACAGCAACAATTTATCCTTAAATTAGGTGTTGAAAATCTATTCAACAAACATTACTGGCAAGTTCAACGTGGTCGGTATGATCGAAGCTTCGCCGTGCTTGGTATGCCGAGAACATATTGGGCAAACATTGAGCTTTCTTTCTAACTTATACTTATACAGGTAAAGCCCTTTCTGAAAAAGGAAGGGTACATAAAAAAATGAATTGGCAAACCGAATTAAATACAAGTTTATCTTGGTTAATCAATGCGTTATTTTGGGTCTGTCTAGGATTATTCTTTCTTTCCCTAATCCTAAGATATACTTCATTTGGCAAAAAATTTTATTTGATAAATCAAGATTGCATTAAAAATTCGAATCACTATAAAATCATTTTTATGCTGATTGTACTTATTACTTTTATCCTATTAGAGGTACGAATCAGTGTATTAAATAGTTTTTTTTACAATGGGTTATATAGTTCTCTTCAAAATAAACAGGCTCAAGCTTTCTGGTTTTTTGCTTCAATCAATGCCCTGTTAGTTTTTATTAATATTCTTCGTTCTATTGTTAACAATCTCATCCGACAGATATTTGAAATTCGTTGGCTAGAAAAACTGAATGCCTCAATGCTTGAACGTTGGCTATCCCATAAAAACTATTATCGTCTTAAGTATGAATCAGACTTGCCCGACAATATTGACCAACGAATAGAACAGGATGCTAGAGATTTTGTTACCTCTACAATTGATCTAGTACGAGGTACAATTAACTCCATTATATCCACCATAGAATTTACAATTATTTTGTGGGGGCTTTCCGGTTTATTAGCGCTATTCGGTTTAGAAATACCTAAAGGTGTTGTCTTCTTTATTTACCTTTTTATTCTTGTCGCCACTGCCATTTCCGTTTGGATTGGATTACCATTAGTAAAATTAAACTTTAACAAGGAAAAACTACAAGGAAACTATCGTTATTCTCTTATTCGTTTAAGAGATCACGCAGAAAGCATTGCCTTCTACCAAGGAGAAAAAAGAGAACACAATTTACTAAAGCAGAAATTCCAACAAATTATCCGGAATCGTTGGCGCATTGTTTTAAAAATGTTGGGATTAGATGGCTTTAATACCGGCGTATCAGAAACAGCTAAACTTTTACCTTTAATGCTACAAGCCCCTCGATTTTTTGCTGGTCAAGTAACCTTAGGAGATATGCATCAAACAGTACAAGCTTTTAATCGCTTAATGAGAGCGCTCTCATTTTTTCGCCTCTTTTATGAAGAATTTACATTATATCAAGCAAGGTTAAATCGTTTAGTTGGTTTTTTCAGTAAATTAGAACAATTGGAAGCACATTATCCTTTTTATCCTATTACCTATAGCAATCAACTTAAATTAACAAACTTCGGTTTAAAAAATAGTTATGGAGAAATTTTTCTTAAAAATATCAATATAACATTAAATATCGGTGATTCTTTATTGATTAAAGGTGCATCCGGAACAGGAAAAACCAGTTTATTAAAAGCAATTGTCGGCATCTATCCTTTTGAAACATTAGGAGAAATAGAAATTCCCGTCTCAGGAGAAAAACTATTCTTACCACAACGCCCCTATCTGCCACAAGGTACACTTTATCAAGCCATCTGTTATCCAAATATTCAAACATCAGTGGAGCAAGTATGCACAGCAATGAAACAATGTAAGATGGACAAATATTTAACTCATTTACATCGGG
The DNA here is from genome assembly GCF_001678575.1 of Gallibacterium genomosp. 1. Lineage (NCBI taxonomy): Bacteria > Pseudomonadati > Pseudomonadota > Gammaproteobacteria > Pasteurellales > Pasteurellaceae > Gallibacterium > Gallibacterium genomosp. 1. The sequence continues at coordinate 27,540 of NZ_JTJP01000011.1, read as the reverse complement.
AACTTGATTGGCAAGCAATTCTCTCACCTGGTGAATTACAACGTATTGCTTTTATACGAATTTTACTCAGCAAACCGACAGTAATTTTTCTAGATGAATCTACATCTGCACTGGATGAGCCAACAGAGTATTCCCTTTATTCACTCATCAAACAACAACTGCCACAGGCAATCATTATAAGTATCGGACATAGAAACACATTACAACAATTTCACCGACAATGCCTAAACCTAAATTTGATATAAAAAATAAGAGGAAACAAATTCATACTCTGTTTCCTCATTATTCTTCTTTTTCAATAATTATACATTAAAGAATATTTTCAAATTCCTCGAAGACCTGTTGTGGCCATACACTTGATTGCACTTCACCAATATGCTTTTTGTGCAATAAAAACATTACCATACGAGATTGACCGATACCGCCACCAATTGTTTGCGGTAATTTCCCATTAATTAAATCCTGATGCCAAGAGAATCTTAAACGATCTTCGTCACCTGTAATCGCCAACTGGCGACGTAATGCCGTTTCATCCACACGAATCCCCATTGAAGAGAGTTCAAACGCAGAGCCTAATTCTTCATTCCAAACTAAAATATCACCGTTTAAGCCTTTGTAATCGCCTTCTGACACGGTTGTCCAGTCATCATAATCCGGCGCACGCACATCGTGTGGTTTGCCATCAGACAATTTTCCACCGATACCGATTAAAAATACTGCACCATATTCTTTGCAAATCGCATTCTCACGTTGTTTATCTGTCATTCCCGGATAACGTTGTACAAGATCTTCAGTATGAACAAAAGTAATCTCTTTCGGTAAAGTTGTAGCAATATGGAAATGTTTTTCTACTAAGGCTTCAGTTTCGCGGATTGCACGATAAATTGAGCGCACAGTATCTTTTAAATAATCCAACGTACGTAATCCCTCCGGAATAACGCGCTCCCAATCCCATTGATCAACATAAACAGAGTGAGTGCGATCCAATGAATCTTCATCCGGACGCAACGCTTTCATATGTACAAATAGCCCTTCACCCGGTTTAAAATCAAAACGACCTAATGTATGACGTTTCCATTTTGCTAATGAGTGAACAACTTCAAAAACTTCACCCTCGATCTGTTTTACTTTAACCTGTACCGCTTTCTCTTTTCCGGAAAGGTTATCCTGAATACCGTTTCCCACTTGGCTGAGAATCGGCCCTTGCACCTCAACCAAGCCTAAATGTTCCGCTAATTTTTCAGTAAAAGTGTTTTTAACAAAACTAATCTCTTGTTGTTGTAAAATAAATGACTTTTTCATAATAGATTCTCTTTCTTCTTTTTATCCCATACACACATAATACAAAGCATTACACTTTAATGCTGTGTATTATTCAATAAATAACAAATTTAGCAAAAACATTATTGTATTTGAGATAATTTAATTAGAATTTATTTAAAAAATTAAGATTTTTTTAGATCTTTTCTAACTTAGAGCTTTTCAGCGTGATGGATAAGGACAAATCGCTCCCACAATTCATCTTGAGATTCTCTATGATCAGGATCAGAAATAATACAACTATTGATTGGGCACACTTTTTGGCAGGTTGGTGTTTCATAATGCCCTACACATTCTGTACATAGCGCCGGATCAATCACATAAATCTCTTCACCAACAGAAATTGCATTGTTCGGGCACTCCGGTTCACACATATCACAGTTTGTGCATTTATCCGTAATTAATAATGCCATAAATTCGACAAACTCCCCCTTTCACTTTCGTTCAAAAATTGATTATTGTACACTGTTCGTCCATATTTTTATAACCGCTTTTTAAACGATTTATTTTATTCACAAAAATAAATCAAATATTACTCAAATAATTTTGATCTAACCCACACTTTTATCACAATGAGCTGTTATAATAATCGCACTATTTGAATTCAGAAATCACTCCTATTTAACTTTATAAGAGGGCTTAAAATGTCAGTAATTAAAATGACCGATCTCGATCTTGCAGGTAAACGTGTTCTTATCCGTGCGGATTTAAATGTTCCTGTTAAAGATGGCAAAATCACCTCTGATGCACGTATTAAAGCATCATTACCAACAATTAAATTAGCATTGGAACAAGGTGCGAAGGTGATGGTAACTTCTCACTTTGGTCGTCCTACCGAAGGTGAATACAATGCTGAATTTTCATTACAACCAGTTGTTGACTATTTGAACAATCTTTTAGATGTTCCTGTTCGTTTGGCAAAAGATTATCTTGATGGTGTTGAAGTTGCTCCAAATGAATTGGTTGTTTTAGAAAATGTACGCTTCAACAAAGGTGAAAAGAAAGATGCTGACGATTTAGCACAAAAATATGCAGCACTCTGTGATGTATTTGTAATGGATGCTTTCGGCACCGCACATCGTGCACAGGCCTCTACTCACGGTGTAGCAAAATTTGCACCTATTGCCTGTGCCGGTCCATTGCTCTCAAATGAGTTAGACGCTTTAGGTAAAGCATTGAAAAATCCACAACGTCCAATGGTAGCAATTGTTGGTGGTTCTAAAGTTTCGACTAAATTAACTGTGTTAGATTCTCTTTCAAAAATCGCAGATCAGCTTGTTGTCGGTGGTGGTATTTCTAACACCTTTATCGCAGCACAAGGTAATAATGTCGGTTTATCACTTTACGAAAAAGATTTAATCCCTGAAGCACAACGTTTAATGGCAAGCTGCAATATCCCTGTTGCTACTGATGTTCGCGTTGGTAAAGAGTTCTCTGAAACTGCAACTGCGACTGTAAAACCAGCAACAGAAGTACAAGATGATGAAGAAATTATGGATTTAGGTGATGAATCCGCACAACAACTTGCAGAAATCATTCGTAATGCAAAAACTATCCTTTGGAATGGTCCTGTAGGTGTATTTGAATTTCCTAACTTCCGTAAAGGAACTGAAATCGTAGCACGTGCTATTGCCGAAAGTGATGCCTTTTCCATTGCGGGTGGTGGTGATACTTTGGCAGCGATTGATATGTTCAATATTGCCGATCAAATCTCTTATATTTCCACTGGTGGTGGTGCTTTCCTTGAATTTGTTGAAGGTAAAGTATTACCGGCTGTAGAAATTCTTGAACAAAGAGCAAAAGGTTAATTATCGTTTTTTAGAAGGGGGGATATCCCCTTTCTTCTTCACTAAAAATAGGAAAATACTATGTCTAAAATTTTTGATTTCGTAAAACCTGGTGTATTAACTGGTGATGAAGTACAAAAAGTCTTTGCTTTCGCCAAAGAAAATAACTTTGCTATCCCAGCAGTAAACTGTGTTAACTCTGATTCTATAAACGCTGTATTAGAAACTGCTGCTCGTGTTAAAGCACCGGTAATTATTCAATTCTCCAACGGTGGTGCTTCATTCTATGCTGGTAAAGGTATCAAATTAGCTGAAGGACAACGTGCTGATGTGCTTGGTGCTATCGCCGGTGCAAAACACGTTCACGCATTAGCTGAACATTATGGTGTTCCTGTTATTCTACATACCGACCACGCAGCGAAAAAATTACTTCCGTGGATTGATGGATTGCTTGAAGCTGGTGAAAAACATTTTGCTGAAACAGGAAAACCTTTATTCTCTTCTCATATGTTAGACCTTTCAGAAGAACCATTAGAAGAAAATATCGAAATCTGCAAAAAATATCTTACCCGTATGGACAAAATCGGAATGACCCTTGAAATGGAACTTGGTATTACCGGTGGAGAAGAAGACGGTGTTGACAACTCTGATCGCGATCCTATGGATCTTTATTCTAAACCAGAAGAAATTGACCTAGTTTACACTGAATTATCAAAAATCAGCTCTCGTTTTACTATTGCAGCGGCATTCGGTAATGTACACGGTGTATATAAACCAGGTAATGTAAAATTAACTCCGGTCATCTTGAAAAAAGGTCAGGACTATATCAAAGCTAAACACGGTTTAAGCACAGATAAGCCAGTTTCTTATGTATTCCACGGTGGTTCAGGTTCAAGCCACGCTGAAATTCAAGAAGCAGTTTCTTATGGCGTGGTTAAAATGAATATCGACACAGATACTCAATGGGCAACTTGGCACGGTATTTTAGAATATTACAAGAAAAATGAAGCTTATTTACAAGGTCAATTAGGTAACCCTGAAGGTCCTGATGCACCTAACAAAAAATTCTATGATCCACGTGTTTGGTTACGTAAAGGCGAAGAGTCAATGTCAAAACGCTTAGAACAAGCATTTGATGACTTAAATTGCCGCGATGTACTATAAGTGTATAAGCTATAAAAATAATAACGTTATATATATTCCTCAACTTAAATTTTGCCCCTGATTTTCAGGGGCATTTTTTGTTATACATATGAATCACTCAAAAGCAACATTAAAGCGAATTACATTTACCTTTTTATTAATAGCATTTTTAACTGGTATTGGATCAGCATTTCAATTGCCAGTAATGAGCTTATTTTTAACAAAAGAGGTGCAAGTCTCCCCTTTTGCTGTAGGCTGTTTTTTTGCAGTAAATGCTTTTATCAGTATTATTCTTGGGCAAATTATTGGCTATTTTTCAGATCGCATAAAAGATAGGCGTTTGCTTATTTTTGGTTGCAGTTTAATGGCTAGCGTCGGATATGTTATTGTTGCATTCAGTCGTAATTATTGGGTGTTACTTACATTAGCAGTAACACTTTTTGGATTAGGTTCTGCCTCTAATCCACAAATTTTCGCCTTTGCCCGTGAATACGCCAACCGCAAACAACGACAAGCAATTATGTTTATGACAATAATGCGTGCACAAATTTCTCTCGCTTGGATTATCGGGCCTCCTCTCGCTTTTTGGCTAGCAATTAATAAAGGTTTCACTTTTTTATTTTTAATTGGTGCCACAGTATTTTTATTAAGTGCTTGTTGTGGACGCTTTTTTCTGCCCAAAATTCGCCACAAAGAAAAAAATATTACTATGCCAACAAACATTGAAGCATCTCCAGAGAATCGAACCGATATCATTTACCTTTCTGCAGTGTTAGTTATTATTTTTAGCTGTAATAGTATGTATTTAATTAATATGCCACTTTACATTACCAATCAATTACACTTACCTGAAAATTTAGCAGGAATTTTAATGGGAACTGCTGCCGGGTTAGAAATTCCAATTATGTTGCTTGCAGGATGGATGAATAAATATATTGATAAAAAACATTTAATGATGATAGCTATTTTATGCGGTGTAATTTTTTATCCATCACTTTTAGTTGTCACTTCCGACTGGGGATTATTGTTATTACAATGCTTAAACGCCGGATTAATCGGCATTGTTGCTACAATAGGAATGGCATATTTTCAAGATTTAATGCCAACAAAACTCGGTACAGCAACAACATTATTTACTAACAGTGCTAAAAGTAGTTGGATTTTAGGTGGTCCATTGGCAGGTACTATTGGCGGATTTTATAGTTATTACGATACATTTTATGTCTGTTCAGGGTTCATTTTCATCGCTTTGTTCTGTTTATATAAAGTACGAAATGCTTAAAAAAAGAGGTTGCTATTGCAACCTCATAATCCTTATTTATCCACAAATCGTTCTATTCTTGCACCTAACGCTCTTAGTTTTTCTTCAATATGTTCATAACCGCGATCAATGTGATAAATTCGATCAATAATGGTTTCGCCCTGTGCAATACAACCTGCAATCACTAAACTTGCCGATGCTCGCAAATCTGTCGCCATTACTTCGGCACCAGATAAATGATCCACACCGTGACATATTGCTGTATTTCCTTCTATTTCAGCTTTAGCCCCCATCCGAATCAACTCTGGAATGTGCATAAAACGATTTTCAAAAATCGTTTCTGTAATAATCCCAGTTCCATTAGCCACCATATTTAATAAGGTAAACTGAGCTTGCATATCAGTTGGGAATCCCGGATGTGGAGCTGTTCTAATATTGACTGCTTTAGGACGCTGCCCTAACATATCCAACGTAATGCTGTTTTCCGTAACATCAACTTGAGCCCCAGCTTCACGTAATTTTTCAATGACTACTTCTAAAGTATCCGCTCTTGCTCCCAGACACTCAACTCGACCTCCAGATACTGCTGCTGCCACCAAAAATGTTCCGGTTTCAATACGATCAGGTATTACCGTATGTTCACCACCGGCAAGACGCTCTACTCCTTCAATAGTAATCATATCGGTACCAGCACCTTGAATATTAGCACCCATCTTATTCAAAAATTCAGCAGTATCGACAATTTCTGGTTCCCGAGCAGCATTTTCAATTACCGTTTTTCCTTTTGCTAAGACAGCTGCAGTCATAATCGAAATTGTTGCTCCGACACTGACTTTATCAATAACAATTCTCGCCCCTTGTAAACGAGAAGGAACAAACGATTTTACATAACCATCTTCAAGTAAAATTTTCGCACCCAATTTTTCTAATCCAGAAATATGGAGATCAACTGGTCTTGCTCCAATAGAACAACCACCCGGTAAAGACACTTGCCCCTGATTAAAACGTGCCGTTAATGGTGCTAATGCCCAAATAGATGCCCTCATCGTTTTAACAAGCTCATATGGAGCAACAAAATTGTCCACATTACTCGCATCAATACAAATAGTCTGCTCACCACACCAATCAGCTTTAATACCTAATTTACGCAAAATCTGTAAAGTAGTTTCTATATCACGTAGCCTTGGTACATTATGCAAAGTAATAGGTTCTTCCGCTAAAATAGAAGCAAATAAAATAGGTAATGCTGCATTTTTAGCACCCGAAATTTTCACCGAACCTTTCAGACAAGATCGCCCGTGTACACGAAACTTTTCCATAATAAATCCTATCTATAAATAAAAAATATAATCGATAATATGAGCTACAATTATATACATTTCTATCTATAATTGCTGAACCAGTGACTAATTAGTTTTCAAAAGATGCCAATACTTTTCGTAAATATCGATTGCATCTCCAACATCCTCCTGTAAAACACCTTTTTCTATCTGATCCTGAGGAGGAAATAGTGTTATATCATTAGCATCTACAGGATTCAATAATACTTTTACGCCCTCATTAGGCATAGAAAACCCCATTGTCTCAATAACCTCTTTAGCACTTTCTGGGCGTAACATAAAATCAATAAACTTATAGGCTGCCTCTTTATGTTCCGCATTTTTAGGAATAGCATAATTATCCATCCAAATAATGACGCCTTCTTGTGGATAAATAAATTGAATATCAGGATTTTCCTTATGTGCACGAAAAGCTGATCCATTCCAAATCATTCCTAATGAGACCTCTCCTTGTACATAAGGCACATCAGGAGAATCAGAATTAAACGATTGTACATTTGGCATTAATTTCTGCAACAAACGATAAGCTGATTCAATTTCTTTATTTTCCTTTGTATTTGGTGAAAATCCCTTCAATAACAAAGCAATATGAAAAACTTCTCTAGAATCTGCCGTTAATAAGATCTTCCCTTTGTATTTTGGATCCCATAAATCAGCCCAACTTGTAACTGATTTCGGATCAACCTCAGCACTATTTATGCCAATTCCCGTTAAGCCATAAACATAGGGTAATGAATATTGATTTTCCGGATCAAAATTTTTATTCAATAGGCTTGATGTTATTTGTGCAAAATTAACTAATTTTGACTTATCCAATTTTGCTAACATACCCTCTTTGGCCATTTTCCCAATGTAATAACTAGATGGAAAGATGAGATCATACCCTCCACCATTAGTTAATTTCATCTTCGAGTACATTTCTTCATTACTCTCAAAAGTCGAATAGACAACCTCAATACCTGTCTCTTTAGTAAACTCCTGTAATAGAGAATTAGGAATGTATTCTGTCCAGTTATAAATATAAAGCTTCTCTGCAAATATCGAAGAGCTAAAAAAAATAAGAGAGGAAATTAAGATTGTTTTCAATAACTTAGAAAAAGATAAAAATTTCAATTTTTAGGTTCTCCAAAGCCTGAGGGGTGTTATGGAATATGATTAAATAAATTTCAGAATTAATCAATGGAAACAATAAAACCAGATATAAAAAAACTGCATCTAAAAGATGCAGTTTTTTTTAATCAATCTAAATTGAATTATTCAGCCACTACAGCTGCTTCTTCAGCAACTTGGCGATCTACTAACTCAATATACGCCATTGGCGCATTATCACCTGGGCGGAATCCACATTTTAAAATACGAGTGTAACCACCCGCACGTTGGGCAAAACGTGGACCTAATTCATTAAATAGTTTTGCAACAACTGCGTTGTCGCGAACACGAGCGAAAGCTAAACGGCGGTTTGCAACGCTGTCTACTTTAGCTAAAGTAATTAACGGCTCAACTACACGACGTAATTCTTTTGCTTTTGGCAATGTAGTCTTGATAATCTCATGACTAACCAAAGAACTTGCCATATTACGAAACATCGCTTGGCGATGACTGCTATTACGGTTTAGTTGACGACCACTCTTACGATGGCGCATGACCTTATCCTTCTCAGAAAAATCTTTAACCTATGACCAAACTAGTCTTCAGCAATACTTGCTGGTGGCCAATTCTCAAGGCGCATACCTAGTGATAGTCCACGTGAAGCTAATACATCCTTAATTTCAGTAAGAGATTTCTTACCAAGATTAGGAGTTTTAAGTAACTCAACTTCTGTACGTTGAACTAAATCACCGATATAGTGAATTGTTTCTGCTTTCAAACAGTTAGCAGAACGAACTGTCAACTCTAAGTCATCTACTGGACGAAGTAGAATCGGATCAAATTCCGGTTTTTCTTCTTTGACTTCTGGTTGACGAACATCACGCAAATCAACGAATGCATCAAGCTGTTCTGCTAAAATAGTTGCTGCACGACGAATCGCCTCTTCTGGATCTAATGTTCCATTAGTTTCCATCTCAATAACTAACTTATCTAAGTCAGTACGCTGTTCAACACGTGCTGCTTCAACATTATAAGCAATACGATCAACAGGACTATAGCATGCATCTACCAACAAACGACCTATAGGGCGTTCTTCATCATGTGAGCGCGAAGACGCAGGAACGTATCCTCTGCCACGCTGCACACGAATGCGCATATTAATAGAGGCATTTTCATCTGTCAAATAACAAATGATATGATCTGGATTAACGATTTCAACATCACCATCATGAGTGATATCTGCGGCAACAACAGGGCCAATTCCAGATTTTGACAGTGTCAGAAATACGTCATCTTTATTCTGCACTTTAACCGCTAGACCTTTTAAGTTTAAAAGAACTTCAAGAATATCTTCTTGAACCCCTTCTTTACTACTGTACTCATGCAATACACCGTCAATCTCTACTTCAGTCACTGCGCAACCTGGCATAGATGACAAAAGAATGCGACGTAAAGCATTACCTAATGTGTGGCCAAAGCCTCGTTCTAACGGCTCCAAGGTCACTTTAGCGTGAGTAGGGCTAATTTGCTCAATATCAACTAAGTGTGGCTTTAAAAATTCTGTAACAGAACCCTGCATTTTATCCTCTCTTTGCTGTTAAGCTCTATTATTTAGAATAAAGCTCAACGATCAGATGTTCGTTAATGTCTGCTGATAAATCAGAACGTTCCGGAACACGTTTGAAAACACCTTCCATTTTAGCAGCATCGACTTCTAACCAAGTTGGTTTTTCTTTTTGTTCTGCTAATTCTAATGACGCTTTAATACGTGCTTGCTTTTTAGATTTTTCACGTACTGCAATAATATCATCAACAGAAACCTGGAAAGAAGGAATATTTACTACACGTCCATTAACAATAATAGCCTTATGGCTAACTAATTGACGAGCTTCTGCACGTGTTGCTGCAAATCCCATACGATACACAACATTATCTAAACGTCCTTCTAATAACACTAATAAGTTTTCCCCAGTGTTACCTTTCAAACGGTTAGCTTCTTTGTAATAGTTACGGAACTGACGTTCTAAAATTCCGTACATACGACGAACTTTTTGTTTCTCACGTAATTGACTACCATAGTCAGATAAACGTGGCTTACGTGCACCGTGTTGACCTGGTGCAGTATCAATCTTACATTTAGACTCAATCGCACGAACACCAGACTTCAAAAATAAGTCTGTGCCCTCACGACGGCTTAGTTTGAGCTTAGGCCCCAAATATCTTGCCATTTTCTTTCTCCAACTATCCTAATACGTCTTATACACGACGTTTTTTCGGTGGACGACAACCGTTATGAGGAATCGGAGTCACATCAGTAATATTAGTGATGCGAAATCCTGCAGCATTTAATGCGCGGATTGTTGACTCACGACCAGGACCAGGTCCCTTTACCATAACTTCCAAGTTCTTTAAGCCGAATTCTTTAACCATTTCGGCACAACGTTCTGCAGCAACCTGTGCCGCAAACGGAGTAGATTTACGAGAACCACGGAAACCTGATCCACCTGCAGTAGCCCAAGCTAGGGCGTTTCCTTGGCGATCAGTGATTGTAACAATAGTATTGTTGAAAGAAGCATGAATATGAGCCACGCCATCTACAACTTGTTTTTTTACACGCTTACGTGCACGAACTGGTGTTTTAGCCATTATCATTTACCCCGATTATTTCTTGATCGGTTTGCGTGGTCCCTTACGGGTACGCGCGTTAGTTTTAGTACGTTGACCACGTACCGGTAAGCTACGACGATGACGTAAACCACGGTAGCATCCTAAGTCTAAAAGACGTTTGATGTTTAGTGTTACCTCACGGCGTAAATCACCTTCAACAGTAAATTTACCAACTTCGTCACGCAGTTTATCAATCTGCTCTTCAGACAATTCGCTGATCTTAACGCTTCCTGCAATACCCACTGCATCACAAATATGTTGAGCACGGGTTTTACCGATACCATAGATTGCTGTTAAAGCAATTACAGCGTGCTTATGATCAGGAATGTTAATGCCTGCAATACGGGCCACTATGCACTCCTATTATTTAACTAATCTGGTATGTTGATCTGAAAAGCCCGTTTCAGGATACTCAAACAACATACCAATACACTATACAAAAGAGTTGAGCAGTATACCCACTCAACCGATTCTTTTCAAGAAAAATATATCAAATTAACCTTGACGTTGTTTATGTTTAGGATCGCTGCAAAGCACACGAACTACGCCTTCACGTTTAACAATCTTACAGTTACGACATAATTTCTTTACGGACGCACGAACTTTCATTGCTTATCCTTTTTCTAAATTAAAGACAATTTTATTGTCTTGACCCTTTAAGGTTTGCTTTTTTCAACACCGATTCATATTGACTTGACATCAAATGACTTTGAACCTGAGCGATGAAATCCATAATTACTACTACAACAATCAATAGGGATGTTCCACCGAAGTAAAACTGAACATTCCAAGCTGATGTCATAATATACGGAACTAAACACACAAAAGTAACATAAAGACCGCCGATCAAAGCTAAACGAGTCATTATCTTATCAATATAACGTGATGTTTGTTCCCCCGGTCTAATCCCTGGCAAAAATGCACCAGATTTTTTCAAATTATCTGCTGTATCTCTTGGATTATATTGCATTGCAGAATAGAAGAAGCTAAAAAATATGATCGCAACTGCATATAAAATCAAATATAAAGGCTGTCCAGGATGTAATAACATTGATAAGTCATTTAACCAGTCCAACCCTTGTCCTTGACCAAACCATTGTGTAATTGTAGCTGGGAATAAAATAATACTCGAAGCAAAGATAGCTGGGATAACACCTGCCATATTCACTTTAAGTGGCAAATGAGAACTTTGTGCTGCTAACATATGGCGCCCTTGTTGCCGCTTAGCATAATTAACAACTAGTCTTCTTTGCCCACGTTCTACAAATACAACAAAATAAGTTACTGCAAATACAACAACAGCAATCAATAAGAGAACCAACAGATGCATCTGACCTTGACGCGCTTGTTCAATTGTATGCGCAATTGCTGATGGTAATCCCGCAACAATCCCAGCAAAGATAATTAAAGAAATACCGTTTCCGACCCCTCTTTCTGTAATTTGTTCACCTAACCACATTAAGAACATTGTTCCAGTTACTAAACTAATTACAGCAGTAAAATAAAACCCAAATCCTAAATTAGGTACTAATCCAGGGAGCATATTAGGTAATCCTGTTGAAATACCTATTGCCTGAATTGTTGCTAACGCTAATGTAGAATAACGAGTATATTTACTGATTTTCCGGCGACCAGCTTCACCTTCTTTCTTCAATTCTGCTAATGCAGGATAAACAGACGTCAATAGCTGAATAATGATCGATGCCGAAATATAAGGCATGATCCCTAAAGCAAATACTGATGCACGGCTTAAGGCACCACCGGAGAACATATTAAACATATCTACGATTGTGCCTTTTTGTTGTTCAATAACTTGTGCCAATACAGCAGAGTCAATGCCAGGAACCGGGATGAAAGAACCAATACGGAAAACAATTAACGCTCCCAAAACAAATAGTAAGCGCCGCTTTAATTCACTCGTACCGCTCTGAGTACTTCTATTTTGATACCCCGGTTGTTTAGCCATCTGTTAATTATTCCTCGATTGAACCACCAGCAGCTTCAATTGCTGCTTTAGCACCTTTAGTTACGCGTAATCCACGAATAACTACGCCAGACTTGACTTCACCTGAAAGAATGATTTTTACAAATTGAATATCTGATGAAATAACTTTTGCATCTTTGAGAGTTTCTAAAGTAATTTCATTTCCAGAAACTTTTGCTAAATCACTTAAACGAACTTCAGCAGTAACTGCTGCTTTCACTGAAGTGAAACCAAATTTAGGTAGACGACGGTATAAAGGCATTTGACCACCTTCAAATCCACGTCTTACACCACCGCCAGTGCGTGATTTTTGACCTTTATGTCCACGACCACCAGTTTTACCTAAACCAGAACCAATACCACGCCCAAGACGTTTAGCACTGTGTTTAGCACCTTCAGCCGGAGATAGAGTATTTAAACGCATTTATTACTCCTCCACTTTAACCATGTATGATACTTGATTGATCATACCTCGTACTGCTGCAGTATCAACTAATTCAACAGTGTGGTTAAGATGACGAAGACCTAAACCACGTAAAGTAGCTTTATGTTTTGGTAAACGACCAATTGAACTACGAGTTTGTGTTACTTTAATAGTTTTTGTCATGATCAATTACCCCAAGATTTCATCAACGGTTTTACCACGTTTAGCTGCAACCATTTCTGGTGATTTCATATTAGCTAATGCATCAATCGTAGCACGAACCACGTTGATTGGGTTTGTCGAACCGTATGCTTTTGACAATACGTTACGAATACCTGCAACTTCCAATACTGCACGCATTGCACCACCTGCGATGATACCTGTACCTTCGCTTGCTGGTTGCATAAATACACGAGAACCAGTATGAGTCCCTTTTATAGGGTGTTGTAGTGTACCTTCTTTCAAAGCTACATTAATCATATTGCGACGTGCTTTTTCCATCGCTTTTTGGATTGCTGCCGGAACTTCACGAGCTTTACCGTAACCAAAACCAACGCGACCGTTTCCATCACCTACTACTGTTAAAGCAGTAAAGCTCATAATACGACCACCTTTTACTGTTTTAGATACACGGTTTACCGCGATTAGCTTCTCTTGCAGTTCACCAGTTTGTTTTTCGATGTTTGCCATCTCAAATTACCTCTATTAGAACTGTAGACCAGCTTCACGAGCAGCGTCTGCCAACGACTGCACACGGCCATGATATTTAAAACCAGAACGGTCAAAAGCAACTTCTTTAATACCTTTTCCTAAAGCGCGTTCAGCAACTAATTTACCAACTACTGCTGCAGCTTCTTTATTTCCAGTATATTTAACTTGCTCACGAATCGCCTTCTCAAGAGTAGAAGCTGTAGCAAGCACTTCTGAACCGTTAGGTGCAATTACTTGAGCATAAATATGACGTGGAGTACGATGTACTACCAAACGTGTTGCACCTTGCTCTTTAATCATACGACGCGCACGGGTTGCACGACGAATACGAGCCAATTTTTTATCCATAGTGTTACCCTACTTATTTCTTCTTAGCCTCTTTAGTACGTACCACTTCATCAGCGTAACGTACCCCTTTACCTTTATAAGGTTCAGGACGGCGGTAAGCACGAATATCTGCAGCAACCTGCCCGATTAATTGCTTATCTGCGCCTTTTAAAACAATTTCTGTTTGAGAAGGACATTCTGCTAAAATACCTGCCGGTAATGTGTGTTCAATTGGATGAGAATAACCCAAGTTCAACGCTAATACATTACCTTTAAGTTGTGCTCTATAACCAACACCAACTAATTGTAATTTCTTAGTAAATCCTTCTGTAACACCAATAACCATTGCATTTACTAATGCTCTGGCTGTACCAGATTGTGCATTAGATCCATCAATTTCTACACGTGGAGAAAAATGTAATGCGTTATTTTCAATAGTTACTTCAACTGCTTTGTTAATTTCGCGAGTTAACTCGCCATTCTTACCTTTAACTGTTAATAGCTGTCCGTCGAGTTTTATCTCTACGCCGGCAGGAATATTAACAGGTGCTTTTGCGACACGAGACATCTTCCTACCTCTCTATTAAGCTACGTAACAAATAATTTCACCGCCCAAGCCTGCTTGACGCGCAGCTCGATCGGTCATTACACCTTTAGATGTAGAAACAACAGCAATACCTAAACCACCAAGAACCTTTGGTAATTCATCTTTACGTTTATAAATACGTAAACCTGGACGGCTTACACGCTGAATACTTTCTACAACTGGTTTTCCTTGGAAATATTTTAAAGTAATTTCCAATTCAGGTTTAACACCTTCAACAACTTTGAAGCTCTCAATATAACCTTCTTTAGCTAGAACGTCGGCAATTGCCACTTTTAGCTTGGATGAAGGCATGTTGATCGCTACCTTATTTGCAGCTTGACCGTTACGAATACGGGTCAACATATCTGCGATTGGATCTTGCATGCTCATGTGTATTTACTCCCATGATTCCAAAATAAAGTGGTATATTACCAACTCGCTTTTCTAAGGCCTGGAATTTCACCGCGCATTGCAGCTTCACGAACCTTAATACGGCTTAAACCAAACTTACGTAACACACCGTGTGGACGACCTGTCTGACGGCAACGGTTACGTTGACGAATTGGGCTTGAATCGCGTGGTAAAGTTTGTAACTTTAACACTGCATTCCAACGCTCTTCATCAGAAGAATTAGCATCAGAGATGATTTTCTTTAATTCTTGACGTTTCGCGTAGTATTTTTCAGCTAATTCAACACGTTTTGCATCACGTGCTTTCATTGATTGTTTTGCCATTGTAACCTGCCTTATTTACGGAATGGGAAGTCAAAGGCAGCAAGTAGTGCTTGACCTTCTTCATCTGTTTTCGCTGTAGTGGTAATAGTAATATCTAAACCACGTACACGATCCACTTTATCATAATCGATTTCAGGGAAGATGATTTGTTCACGCACACCCATGCTGTAATTACCACGACCATCGAAAGACTTCGCATTTAAACCACGAAAGTCACGGATACGTGGAACAGCAATAGAAATTAATCGTTCAAAGAATTCCCACATACGCTCACCGCGTAGGGTTACTTTACAACCGATCGGATATCCCTGACGAATCTTAAAGCCAGCAACAGATTTGCGAGCTTTAGTGATTAAAGGTTTTTGACCGCTAATTGCTGTTAGATCTGCTACTGCGTTATCTAACAATTTTTTGTCGGTCAATGCTTCACCCACACCCATATTTAGGGTTATCTTCTCGATTCGTGGGACTTGCATGACAGATTTGTAGCCGAATTTTGCTTTTAATTCGTTTACTACTTGATCTCTGTAGTAATCATGCAGTTTCGCCATCGCATTACTCCAGTTTATTTAATTGTTTCACCAGTAGATTTGAAGAAACGAACTTTCTTACCATCTTCAAATCTGAAACCTACTCGGTCAGCTTTATTTGTAGAAGGATTGAAAATTGCCACGTTAGAAACATCAATTGGTGCTTCTTTGCGCACGATACCACCTTGTTTTCCTAGTGCAGGAACTGGTTTTTCGTGTTTAGCAATCATATTTAAACCTTCAACGATCACTTTACCGTTAGGTAATACCTTTGTTACTTTACCGCGTTTGCCTTTACCTTTGGCAACGCTACCAGTGATCATTATCACTTCATCATTTTGACGGATTTTTGCAGCCATTTCTCACTTCTCCTTACAGTACTTCTGGAGCCAAAGAGATAATCTTCATAAACTTCTCAGAGCGAAGTTCACGAGTTACCGGTCCGAAAATACGTGTACCGATTGGTTGCTCACTATTATTGTTTAAAATAACGCAAGCATTACCATCGAAGCGAATAACTGACCCGTCTGGGCGACGAACACCCTTCTTGGTGCGCACAACAACTGCTTTAAGCACATCACCTTTTTTCACCTTACCGCGTGGAATTGCTTCTTTCACAGTAACTTTGATGATATCACCAACAGCAGCATAACGACGGTGTGAGCCACCTAGAACCTTGATACACATTACGCTACGAGCGCCTGAATTATCAGCAACGTCTAGCATAGTCTGTTCTTGGATCATGTTAGTACTCCGCTAAAATTAAAAAAACCCTTTCGGGACGAATTTACCTCTATCTCACCCATAGGGCGGATAGGTTGCGGATTCTAGCACAACGGACAGACAAAAAGCAACCTAAATCACACTATTTAATAACAAAAAATACTTTGTAAAATCACTCAATCAATTTATTTTGCTTATGTTAACTTAAACAACTTTTACATCAAAAAATAAAAAAGCCCTTAAGATACTAAGGGCTTAAATCATTTTATTTTTTAATTTAACAGCAATAAATTAGCTTACTGCTTTTTCAACAACACGAACTAAAGTCCAAGATTTTGTTTTAGAGATTGGACGACATTCACGAATCTCTACAATATCACCAACTTTTGCTTCGTTGTTTTCATCGTGTACGTGAAGTTTAGTAGTACGACGGATAAACTTACCATAAATTGGGTGTTTAACCATACGTTCGATAGCGATAGTGAAAGATTTTTCCATTTTATCGCTAATTACTTTACCTTGTACTGTACGAATTTTATCAGTCATTACTCACCCGCCTTCTCAGTTAGAATAGTCTTAACAACTGCAATTTGACGACGCACTTGTTTTAACTGATGAGTTTGTTGAAGCTGACCGGTGGCTGCTTGCATACGCAACTTGAATTGCTCACCTAACAAGTTAACCAATTCAGCATTCAGCTCTTCAACACTTTTTGTACGTAGTTCTTGAGCTTTCATTACATCACCGTCTTAGTTACGAAAGTGGTCTTAATAGGCAATTTAGCCGCTGCTAATGCAAACGCTTCTCTTGCGATCTCTTCAGACACACCATCCATTTCATATAGAACTTTACCCGGTTGGATTAAGGCTACCCAGTACTCAACGTTACCTTTACCTTTACCCATACGGACTTCTAATGGTTTTTCAGTAATTGGTTTATCTGGGAAAACACGAATCCAGATTTTACCTTGACGTTTAACCGCACGAGTCATCGCACGACGAGCTGCCTCGATTTGGCGAGCAGTTAAACGACCACGTCCAATTGCTTTCAAACCAAAGGTACCGAAACTTACATCAGTACCTGCCGCAATACCACGGTTACGACCTTTGTGGATTTTACGGAATTTAGTACGTTTTGGTTGCAACATTTAGCGAATCTCCTTACTTACGACCTTTACGCGGAGCTTTTTTAGGCTTATCCGCAGGTTGTTGTTGTTCTGATTGCATAACTGCAGCCATTCCACCAAGAATCTCACCTTTGAAGATCCATACTTTGACGCCGATAACGCCATAAGTAGTATTAGCTTCAGCAGTATTGTAATCGATATCCGCACGTAAAGTATGCAATGGTACACGGCCTTCACGATACCATTCAGAACGAGCGATTTCCGCACCGCCTAAACGACCGCTAACTTCAACTTTGATACCTTTTGCTCCTAAACGCATTGCATTTTGTACAGCACGTTTCATTGCACGGCGGAACATTACACGGCGTTCTAATTGAGAGGCAATGCTCTCCGCAACTAATTTTGCATCTAATTCAGGTTTTTTAACTTCCGCGATATTGATTTGCGCTGGAACACCTGCAATAGCTGCAACTGCATTGCGTAATTTTTCAACATCCTCACCTTTCTTACCGATAACGATACCTGGGCGAGCAGTATGAATAGTTACACGAATACTTTTTGCTGGACGTTCAATAGTGATACGTGAAACAGATGCATTCGCTAACTCTTTAGTTAAAAATTTACGTACTTTAAAGTCGCCGTCTAAATTATCGGCGAAATCTTGTGTATTCGCGTACCAAGTAGATGACCAAGGTTTTACAATACCTAGGCGAATACCATGTGGATGAACTTTTTGACCCATTGCTATTCTCCTACTGATTAACGATCTGACACTACCACAGTAATGTGGCTAGTACGTTTTAAAATACGATCTGCGCGACCTTTAGCACGTGGTATTACGCGTTTCATGCTAGGACCTTCATCAACGAAGATTTTCGCGACTTTAAGATCATCGATATCTGCACCGTCATTGTGCTCTGCATTTGCGATAGCTGACTCAAGCACTTTCTTCACTAAAGCTGCTGCTTTTTTATTAGTGTATGTAAGAATTTCTAATGCTTGTGCTACTTTTTTACCGCGAATTAAATCAGCAACTAAGCGAGCTTTTTGTGCTGAGGTGCGAGCGAAACGATGTTTTGCAATAGTTTCCATCTTTTACCCCTTACTTCTTAGCTTTCTTATCTGCGGCGTGACCGCGGTAAGTACGAGTCGGTGCAAATTCACCTAATTTATGACCGATCATTTCATCAGTAACATAAACAGGAACGTGCTGACGACCATTATGGACTGCGATGGTCAAACCAATCATACTTGGGATGATCATTGAACGACGGGACCAAGTTTTAATTGGTTTTTTATCCCCGCTTTCCACCGCTTTCTCTACCTTCTTCAACAAGTGTAGGTCAAGGAAAGGACCCTTCTTGAGAGAACGTGGCATGGCTTATCCTCTTTACTTAATTAATATTATTTACCACGACGACGTACGATATATTTATCAGTACGTTTGTTATGGCGAGTTTTCTTACCTTTAGTTTGAACGCCCCAAGGAGTTACTGGGTGTTTACCAAAGTTACGACCTTCACCACCACCGTGTGGGTGATCTACTGGGTTCATTGCAGTACCACGAACAGTTGGACGAATACCTCTCCAACGGTTAGCACCTGCTTTACCTAATACGCGTAACATATGTTCAGAGTTACCCACTTCACCAATGGTTGCGTGGCACTCAGCTAATACTTTACGCATTTCACCAGAACGAAGACGAAGTGTTACATAATTACCTTCACGAGCAATGATTTGTACATATGCTCCTGCAGAACGGGCAATTTGACCGCCTTTACCTGGTTTTAATTCCACGTTGTGTACAGTTGTACCAACTGGAATACTACGCATTGGTAATGAATTACCAACTTTGATTGCTGCTGTTGCACCTGCTTGGATTTGATCTCCAACAGACAATCCTTTAGGCGCTAAAATATAACGACGTTCACCGTCTTTATATAATACTAATGCAATATTAGCAGAACGATTTGGATCATATTCTAAACGCTCTACCACCGCTGGGATATCTAACTTGTTACGTTTGAAATCAATTAAACGGTAATGTTGTTTATGACCACCACCGATATGGCGAGTAGTAATACGACCTAAATTGTTACGACCACCAGTTTTAGCATTTTTTTCTAAAAGTGGTGCATAAGGTTTACCCTTATATAATTCAGGATTGACAACTTTTACAACGTGACGACGACCAGCGGAGGTCGGCTTACATTTAACGATAGCCATTGATTATCTCCTCTGATTACTCTGCACTTTCTACAAGGTCTAAGCTTTGACCTTCAGCAAGTGTTACATAAGCTTTTTTCCAGTCACTGCGACGTCCGATTCTTGCACCGTGGCGTTTAGTTTTACCTTTTACTACCACTGTACGTACAGAATCCACTTTCACTTCAAATAATTCTGCTACTGCTTGAGCAATCTCTGCTTTATTTGCATCTAATGCAACTTTGAAAACGATAGTGTTTGACTTCTCAGTATTATTTGTTGCTTTCTCAGAGATATGTGGTGCTTTAAGCACTTTTAGCAAACGTTCTTGACTCATGCTAACATCTCCTCAATTTGCTTAACTGCATCTACAGTCATAACTACTTTTTCAAAAGCAATTAGGCTGACTGGATCGATACCTTGAACATCACGTACATCTACTTTATATAAATTACGTGCAGCTAAATATAGATTTTCATCTACATTTGCTGTGATGATTAATGCATCATCAAGTGCCATTTGTTTTAATTTTTGAACTAAAACTTTAGTTTTCGGTGCTTCAACTTCGAATTTTTCGACAACAACTAAACGATCTTGACGAACTAATTCAGAAAGAATGCTTTTGATTGCACCGCGATACATTTTTTTGTTCACTTTTTGGCTGTGATCTTGTGGTTTAGCTGCGAAAGTTACACCACCAGAACGCCAAATTGGGCTTTTAATGTCACCGGAACGGGCACGACCTGTTCCTTTTTGACGCCATGGTTTTTTACCTGAACCAGACACTTCAGCACGAGATTTTTGTGCACGAGAACCTTGGCGAGCACCTGCTGCATAAGCAACAACAACTTGGTGAACCAACGCTTCGTTAAACTCACGTCCGAAGGTAGTTTCAGAAACAGTTAATGCACTTTGTGCATCTTTAGTTACTAATTCCATTCCTATCTCCTAGACTTATGCTTTCACTGCTGGTTTAACGATTAAATCACCACCAGTTGCACCAGGAACAGCGCCTTTAACTAATAGTAATTTACGTTCAGCATCAACACGAACCACTTCTAAAGATTGAACGGTTACACGTTCATTCCCTAAGTGACCAGACATTTTTTTACCTTTGAATACGCGACCCGGAGTTTGGTTTTGACCAATTGATCCCGGAACACGGTGAGACAAAGAGTTACCGTGTGTAGCATCTTGAGTACGGAAGTTCCAACGTTTTACTGTACCGGCATAGCCTTTACCTTTTGAAGTACCAGTAACGTCAACTTTCTTCACGTCTGCGAAGATATCAACATTAATTTCTTGACCTAAAGTGAATTCTTCACCTTCAGCCACACGGAATTCCCATAAACCGCGACCTGCTTCAACACCTGCTTTAACGAAATGACCTGCTTCAGGTTTAGTTACGTGACTTGCTTTTTTTGAGCCAGTTGTAACTTGAACTGCACAGTAGCCATCTGTTTCAAGGGTTTTCACTTGAGTAACGCGGTTGGCTTCGATTTCGATAACAGTAACTGGGATAGACACGCCGTCTTCATTGAAGATACGAGTCATACCAACTTTACGACCGATTAAACCAATCATTGTAATAACCTCTTAAATTAACCTAGGCTGATCTGCACATCAACACCGGCAGCCAGATCCAAACGCATTAAAGCGTCAACAGTTTTTTCAGTAGGCTCAACGATATCAACCAAACGTTTATGAGTACGGATTTCATATTGATCACGCGCATCTTTATTTACGTGTGGAGAAATCAATACTGTGAAACGTTCTTTACGGGTTGGTAGTGGAATTGGACCACGAACTTGAGCACCTGTACGTTTTGCCGTTTCTACGATTTCCGCTGTAGATTGATCAATTAAACGATGATCAAATGCTTTTAAGCGGATACGGATTCTTTGGTTCTGCATGAGACCAGAGCTCCATTTTCAAAAAATAATTAATAAAAAATTCACACCTCAAGTTCCAACTGCATAATGGAAAGAAGTGCGACTAACCTATTTTAGTTTCCCAATCGGAAACATTTTGTTATGACAAAAATTATTGCCATCATTTGATAAATGATTACATCAAATGGCTTAAAAAAGCCTGTGTATTTTATACGACATTAATAAAATAGCAAGGATTTTTTGTGTTATTTTTCTGCACCAATCTGAGTAATCGTCCATTTGTATAGATTACTGATAGAAAAAATTAAAAAGGAAGTTTGCCTATAAAAAATAAAGCCAGTTTTCTTTACCGGCTTTATATATCTCTTATCTGTATCGCAATGTTTATGTGTACTAAATCACCAGCCTGCCGGCAATAGTGACAACTTAGCTAGCACTGCATACACTGCACTGGCGCTATACATAATGAAAATAGTGATATAGATAACAGGCGAAGTGAGTACTTTCGGGCATTGCCATTCTGGTTCTTTATTACCAGATTTTCTTACGCCTTTAACAATAAGATAAGGCACAATACTCAATACCACTCCACTGAATACACCAGCAAAATAGAGCGCATCCACAAAACCAATCATTCCACTATAAGCCAACCACAGCGGTGGTACTGCAACCAACGCAACTACACCGGTACGAACCAAGCGATTACTATCCACAGGAAGATCAAAACGATCCGCAATATTAGTTAAGAAGCTACCGCCAATTCCCCAATAAGAGGTTAACATCGCAAATAAAGCAAAGCCGTTAGCCATAAAAAATGCCCAACTTCCCAATGCTTCTCCCCAACTAATTGTTGCGACCTGGCTAATATTTTCTAGTCCATTAAGAGAAATGACAGATAACGGTACCAAAGCAATTAAAACGAAAGTAATAAACATCCCAGTAATAATTGCTCGAGGAAGCAACTGTGGTTTGTGCGCTAAACCTCGCGCCATTTCTGGAACAATATATTGTGCACAATAAATAAACACAACTAAATTAAATACCGGAATCATATAATGCCAGCTGCCGTCAAAAATTCGACTAAAATCAGTAGTTGGGAATGCGAATGTTGCGCCAATAAGCACAACCAACATTAATACCATTAATGAAGTAATAACTTTTTCACTTCGCCCCAAAGCTTTTAAGCCAAGATATAAAATTAAGGTTGCCGGTATAAAGAAAATAATACTACCTAATTTTTTATTAATGCCGAATAATGAGTGCAATAAATCGCCGCTACCATTCATGTAAGCAATTAACGCACCAAGCGCATTAATCGTTACTGAGGCAAACATTAAACACGCTCCCATTTTACCAATATAACGGTGTGCTAATCCGGTTAACTGCTCGTGCTGTTGGGTTCATAATGTTGCTTCGGCTACATACAACATTGTGATAGTAGTAATGATGCCAACGACAATCAACCAAAAGAGTAATGGCATATAACCTGCTTTACGTGCGGCATATGAAACCGATAAAATACCGGCACCAATATTGGTACCTACAATCATAGCTATCCCTTCGGCAAAGGTAATTTTTGCCGTTTTTAAGCCATTAGACATAGCTTGCCTCCTGTATATAAAGATAAATTAAAGGCGTGTTTTAATAAAAATGTTGTGTTTGCATAAAATAATAGTAAGAAAAACACGCCTCAATTTTTATGATTATTCACTTAAATCAACGCATAGATATTTCAACTCAAGATACTCGTCTGCTCCGTATTTACTACCTTCGCGCCCAATACCGCTCGCTTTTACGCCACCAAATGGCGCAACTTCATTACTGATTAAGCCAGTATTAATACCAACCATACCGTATTCCAATGCTTCGGATACTCGCCATTGTCTTGTAGTATCTTGTGTATACAAGTAACTAGCCAAACCAAATTCGGTATCATTAGCATAAGAAATCACTTCTTTTTCATCAGTAAATTTAAAAACAGGGCAAAGCGGACCAAAAGTTTCTTCCTTGGCAACAACCATCTGCTGAGTCACATTTGACAACACTGTCGGCTCAAAAAAACTAAAACCTAATTCACTACGCTTACCTCCAATAAGGCAAACTGCACCTTTTGATACAGCATCAGCAATATGTTCTTCTACTTTTCTTACAGCTTTAGCGTCAATGAGAGGACCTTGATTAACACCCTCTTCCAAACCGTTACCTAATTTAAGTTCAGCTACTTTAGCCACTAAACGATGACAAAATTCATCGTAAACACCAGCTTGAACATAAGTACGGTTAGTACATACACAGGTTTGCCCACTATTTCTAAATTTACTTGCAATTAAACCATCAACGGCTTTATCCAAATTAGCATCATCAAACACGATAAACGGTGCATTGCCACCAAGTTCAAGGCTGAGTTTCTTAATATCTTTCGCACTGCTGCTGAAGATTTTTGATCCCACTTCAGTTGAACCGGTAAAGCTGATTTTTCTCACGATCGAATTATTAGCAAATGTATTGCTAATCTCGCTGGCATTACCATTTACGATTACGAACAGATCTTCCGGTACGCCCGCCTGATAAGCCAATAAAGCTTGAGCATACGCACTTAATGGGGTTTGGCTTGCCGGTTTAACCAACATTGCACAGCCTACCGCTAATGCCGGCGCGGCTTTACGGGTAATCATTGCAGCCGGGAAGTTCCAAGGCGTAATTGCCGCAGTCACCCCGATAGGTTGTTTAATCACCAATAATTTTTGTGATACTTTAGTGCTGGTTAAAATATCACCATCAATACGGCGTGCTTCTTCCGCAAACCAACGAATAAAGGAAGCAGCATAGTCGATTTCCCCACGTGATTCGGTTAAGCTCTTACCTTGTTCCATTGTCATAATTTTTGCCAATGCTTCTTTGTTTTGTTTTACTAAGTAATACCATTGCCAAAGAATATCAGCACGTTCCAATGCTGTTTTTGCAGCCCATTTTTTCTGAGCAATAGCAGCTTTCTCGATCAGCGCATTAACCTGATCAGCTGACGTTTTCTTCACATATGCTAATACATCACCATTTGCAGGATTAGTAACTTCAATCCAATCAGGCTGCTGAGTAAAACTCACATCCTTATGTTGTAACAATGCTTGAAGTGATTTCATCTTTTTCTCCTTTATAGAAAGTGATTAAGCAAGTTCCTTTCTAGCTTGTTCAATCGCATTTTTGAGAATTGACAATGCACGATCAAACAACTCATCCTCAATAGTAATTGGATAAAGGAAACGAATAACATTACCGTGCACACCACAAGTAAGCAGTACTAAGTTATTTTCCATTGCAATTTTTTGTACTTTGCTTGCGAATGCACTGTTTGGATTCTCATCATCACCAAATTCAACTGCAACCATTGAACCAAGACCGCGAATATCGGTAACTTCAGGTGCATTAAGATCAGCAAGGAACTTACGAAGACGATCACCTAATAGTTGAGAGCGTTCTAAGATTTTTTCTTCCTGAATAACATCTAATACCGCTAAAGCCGCAGTAACACCTAAAGGGTTACCTGCATAAGTACCGCCTAAACCACCACGACGAGCCGCATCAAGAATTTCAGCTTTACCTGCAATGCCACTAAGCACAAAACCACCGGCCAAACTTTTCGCCATAGTCATTACATCCGGTTTTACATCAAAATGTTCCATTGCAAAGAGTTTACCGCTTCTTGCAAATCCTGATTGAACCTCATCTGCAATCATTACAATGCCGTGTTCATCACAAATTTCGCGAACTTTACGCATAAATTCCGGAGGACATACATTGAAACCGCCTTCGCCTTGAACCGGTTCAAGAATGATTGCTGCTACATCTGTCGGTGCAATATCGCTTTTGAAAATACGTTTAATACTCTTAATCGCATCATCAACGCTAATATTTTGTGTTTTTGATGGATAAAGTGCGTGATAAATACCGGCTGGCATAGCACCGAAATCTGCTTGATATGGATTAACTTTACCGGTTAAAGCCAATGTTAATAGAGTACGTCCGTGGAACGCACCACCAAAAGCAATAACACCATTACGTTTTGTGTAGGCTCTTGCTACTTTCACTGCATTTTCAACGGCTTCCGCACCAGTAGAGAAGAACTGGCTTTTCACTTTTCCATCAATAGGAACTAACGCATTAATACGTTCTGCAAGTTCAATATAGCTAGTATAAGGAACGATTTGGAATGAAGTGTGTGAAAAATGATCTAATTGTGCACGTACTGCCGCCATAACTTTTGGATGACAGTGACCAATATTTAATACACCTATACCACCATAAAAATCTATCATTTCTCTTCCATCTGTTGTTTTGATAATTGCATTGGATGCAGAATCTACAAACCAATCGCACATTACGCTGACACCATTTGGAATTGCATCTCTCATTCGAGTAATTAAGTCGTTCATTTCAACACTCCTGTCTGTCTATTAGAATAAATTTGCTTTTTTTGCCCTTTTATATGATAATTATTCAGAATACTGAATAATAATTTCATATTATGAATATGATAATAACGACAACTCGTAAAAAAAGTCAACAATTTGTTAATAAAATGGAAAAAGAAAATAAAAACAGCCTTGTTCCGGCACTACAAAAAGCAATTCAAATTTTAAATTTTTTAAGTGAACAAACACAGCCGATCTCCGCTGCGGAAGTGAGTAAATTATTAAATTTGCCAAGAAGTTCTGTACATAATCTTCTCCATACAATGTTGGATAATGGCGTTGTACAAAAAAATGAAAATCAGCAATTTATGTTGGGGACGAAAATTCTTCAATGGGCAAACGCCCTTGTTGCAGAACAGAATATGATCAATAAATTTTATCAAGCCATTAAACAATTTCCTGAATTAGAACCCTATACATTAACGCTCTCCACACTTAATCAAGATCAAGTTATCTATCTTGCTTGTAAAAATAGTTCTTTACCTTTGGGGATTACTTTCAAAATAGGAATGCATTTCCCGGCAATATTTACAGCTACTGGGAAAGCAATTTTAAGTACATTTACTGATGCACAATTAGCTTCATTATTAGAAAATTTACCTAAACCTTTTACTGATACAGGTGTAACCAGTATTGAACAAATTCAACAAGAAATGAGCCAAATAAGAAAACAAGGATATGCCATAGATAATGGGCAATTAAGAAAAGGGATGTATTGCTATGGCATTGCTTTACCTAGTAATTTTGGATCAGCTAAATTTGGACTGGCCGCAAGTTTATTAGAATATGAGACACAGGATCAAACTGTAATAGATCAATTATTAACTGCATTAAAACAATTAGCTGAAGAATTAAGACCTACTATTTTTACCCAATCTAATTAATTCTCTTTATATAAAATAAATAGTATGCTAATTACAATGAATAAGCGTATTGGTTTTCTCCACTCTTCTTACTTAAAAAATATAAACATAATTTTACGAGGAGTTTGCCAAGCAATTATGCACGCAAGTTTCTGCCTCAAAAATGTTTTATGCATTATTGAACAAAATTTCATCACTTAGAATACATCTATACCAATCCTATTTATGAAGAAACTTTCTATGAAATCCAAAATAAAACAAGATAAAAGAACTTTCCGTAAATTCATTCTTTCACCTCTCTCAAAGCAAGCCTTTAATGTAAAACAACATAAAAAAAACGCTAACCTCTCGGTTAGCGT
>NZ_JTJP01000010.1:0-26808 GCF_001678575.1 Gallibacterium genomosp. 1 | reverse complement strand
TAAATGAAATTAATGCCAAAAAGCCAAGCCAATTAAAAGGCTATATTGAAGTAGCAGGCAAAAAAGCGGATGTAATTATTGCCAACCCAAGTGGGATTCATTGCGAAGGCTGCGGCATTATTAATGCCGGACGCAGCACGTTAACCACTGGAGAGGTGCAGATTGAAAATGGAGAAGTGAAAAGCTATCGTGTTGAGAAAGGTTCGGTCACCGTTTCAGGTCGTGGATTCGATAGCAGCCGTCAAGATTACACCGATATTATTGCCAAAGAAGTTAAGGTAAATGCCGGCATTTGGGCAAATGAACTCAAGGTCACAACGGGGCAAAATCAGGTTTCTGCCAACAATGACAGTATTCAAGTTATCCGTGCTGGCAAAGCAAACCAACCTGTAGGCTATGCCGTCGATGTCGCTGAATTAGGTGGAATGTATGCCAATAAAATTCATCTTATTGGGACAGAAAATGGTTTAGGCGTTCGCAATGCAGGGCATATTGGCGCTTCTGTAGGTGAAGTCAAAATTACTACCGAAGGGCAATTAGTCAATACAGGCTATCTCGGTGCCAAACAAGATATTACCCTGCAAAGCCAACAGCAGATAGCAAATCAGCCTGCTGGCGTGATATATAGCCAACAAGGCAATCTGCAAGCAACGAGTAAACAGAACGGTATTCAACAACAAGGTAGTTTGATTGCCAAAGGCAAAGCACAAGGAAAAGGCAATATTACCTTAAAAGCCAAAGAAACGATAAGTCAATTTGGTGAGAGTTTGGCAGAGGGGAATATTACTTATCAAGCGAAGCATATTGAAACCCATCCTACAGCAAAATTAATCGCCGGAGGAACTTTTACACATACAGCACAAGGTGAGCAAGTGACTATTCCTGCTTATCATTCTGCGGGAAATGTATTGAACTTGATCGCTGAAGAAACGATTTTATCGCACGGGAAACACCTAGCTTCTACGCAAATTACTGCCCAAGCAAAAACAACTTGATTTCTCTCAAAGTGGATTTCTGGCTTATCAAGCTGATTTAACGGCGACCCAAAATAATTTAGTATTAGATCAAAGTCATCTTGAGCTGAAAAATACGCTTCACTTATCTACGCCAACTCATCTTTCTAGTCAGCAAGCGAATTTACAAGCGGCTCATATTTTTACAACAGCTTCTTCACTTGATAATCGACTAGGTACTTGGATTAACCGAGATCAACAACCATTTAACCTTCGATTACTAAAAGATATTAATAATCAACAAGGGCAGATTTTTACACAAGGCAGCTTTAATCTCGTTGCTCAAGAAATTAATAATCAGCAAGGCTTGCTTTTTGCTAAAGGCAATTTAACCCTTAACAGTCAACAAACACGGATTAATAATCAGCAAGGAGTGATCAATACTGAGGGGCAACTTGAGCTCCAAAGTGGCGAGCTAATCAATGACTTAGGACTTATTCAAAGTCTTGCTGCAATGAATATTGATACACATCAACAATGGTTAAGCAATCAAGCAACGGAGCAATCTTCACGTCAGCAAGGAATCATTTCGTTTGATAAATTAGCTGTAAAAACAGGTGAGTTAATCAATCAAAATGGCTTTATTGCAAGTCATCAAAACCAGCAAATCACCGCAACGCAGATAACCAATTTGGATGGAATTATTCAAAGTGATAATGCCCAACATTTGATTAGCCTTAGTACATTAAACAATACTCAAGGACAAATCATAGCAAGCAACGATTTACTTCTTAATACAGATGATCTCAATAATTACAAAGGTCTGATTGTGACTGAAAATGGTCAGCTGACATTACAGGCACGAGGACAACTGACCAACTGGCAAGGCAATCTACTTAGTCATGGTGATGCAACAATTTCTGTACTTGGAGTTGATAATGCACAGCAAGGGGTAATTAGTAGTGCTGCTCACTTAGTGATTGACACCCATCAATCGTTATTACGCAATGAACAAGGTGTTTTATTTGCACAACAATCTCTGCATCTCGACAGTGGTGAGCTTAATAATCAGCAAGGTTTTATTAATGGGCAAACTGGTATTACAATTAATACTCATAACCATACGTTAAATAATAATCAAACCAAAAATAAAGGAATAACAAGTCAAGGTGATATTCATTTACAAGCCCTTTCTGTATTAAATAATCAACAAGGCAACCTCAGTACGAAAGGTAATTTGGTTATCCAAAGTGAACAAATTGATAACCAACAAGGAAATTTACTTAGCCAACAACAAATATCTTTAACAGGGAATACTTTAGATAATCGTCAGGGAGCTATTCAAGCACAACAAAATATTGAAATTACGGCAAATCGTGAAATTAACAATCAAGCAATCAACGCTAAAGGTTCGGTGATTCAAAGTGGTGCCACGCTCACCTTGATCACAAATCATCTGAATAATCAAGCCACCAAAGCAACGACAGCGATACCAACGCAAGGCTTATTAGGTCATCAGCTTACCTTGAGTAGTCATCAACTGGATAATCAGCGAGGTGGTATTTATACCACCGATCAACTTAGTGTGAATGTGGCACAAGATATCCATAATCAACAAGGTGAAATCCTCTCTTTAGGCAACGTGAATCTGCAAGGCGATTCTCTCACATTACATAATCAACAGGGTATCATTGAAAGCGGGCAAAATCTAAGGTTGGTTCTGCAACAGTTTAATGATGAAGGTAATATTAAAAGTCATCAGGATGCCTTGATTGAGCTACAAAAAGATTTAATCCTTACCCAACCTTTTACTGTCGCTGGCCATTTAGCTATCAAAACAATGGGCGATTTTATTAATCAGACTCAATTAATCACGGGAAAAGGTTTACAGATCACAGCAAAACAGATTGAGAATCCAATAAACAGTGAGTTCACCTCGCCAAATACCCAACTGACTGCAAATTCATTGACCAATCGGGGATTAATTGATGGTACACAAAATGCAATTTATGTGAATACCTTAAATAATCTCGGCACAGGACGCATTTATGGTGATGAATTGGCAATTCAAGCTAATGTGTTAAATAATCAACCAGAACATTCCAATAATGAAGTACATACTGCAACCATAGCGACACGTAAAAACCTCCATCTAGGGGTAGGTACCTTAACCAATAGTGATCATGCCTTAATTTTGAGTTTAGGAGATTTAACGATTGGTGGACAAATCGATGCAAAGCAACGAGCCATTGGACAAGCTGATTTTGTGGATAATGGTAGTGCTACTATTGAAGCTTTGGGGAATGGAAAAATTAATACTAAACGGTTATGGAATCATGATTTACATTTAATTACTGGAGAAGATCATCAAGATCAACGTATCAGTGAATATGCGGTACATAGTAAAGGTAAACGCTATTCTAGTCTTGAAGGATGGTTTGATCGTAATAACAATAATCGGCATGACAAAAACTCTTATTTTAATTTTAATGACGGTAGACCACGAGTGGGCAATCCAACTTGGGTACAATGGCATTTTAATCGTCATACTGTCACAACGACATTGGAACATCGTGACCCAGCTAAAATTTTGATTGCAGGTGATTTACGTTTAAATGGTGAAGATTTAGTGAATGATGTTTCACAAATTTTGGTCGGCAATCGAATCCGTATGGATGGACGGGTATTTAATCAAAATGAAAAAAATCGTAATTTAAAAGGTAATTCTGTTCGATTAGAGAATAAAGATCTCATCGGTGAAATTCATCGCCATGATGAAGGCACTTGGTACACCATGGTCACAAAACGTAAGCGTCATGGTTTGCGAGGTAAAAAAGTATGGGCTAAATATGGTGATGACGATAAACCATTTAGTCGAGATTTACCGGTGAAGTATTTTAACTTTAACTTAGTCGAAAATACTATCGGACAAACACAAGCTGTCATAAATCAAGCAACTAACACTACAATTGATGGACAACATCAAGCAACAACGCTTACGAAACAAACATTAAATGTAGCCCCCGTTTCTTCTGTGGAACCACATCAAGCATCAACACCAGCTCTTCCACAAATCATCAGTGTTGAAATGAGTCAAGCGGTTGGTAAAGTAAGAACGTATCAACCTGAAATTCATTTACCAGAAGTCAGCCTCTACCGTATTAATCCAAATACGGATAGCCATATCTTAGTAGAAACTGATCCTCGCTTTGCTAATAAACGCCAATGGCTAAGTTCTGATTATATGTTTAATGCCCTACGTGCTGATCCGCAAACGATGCTCAAACGATTAGGGGATGGTTATTACGAACAACGTTTAGTGAATGAACAGATTAATCAATTAACGGGCCAACGTTTCTTAGGTAATTACACTTCAGATTATGAACAATACAAAGCATTGATGGATGCTGGTATTCGTTATGCACAACGTTATCAGTTGACTCCTGGCGTTGCGCTTAGCGCTGCACAAATGCAGGAATTAACCGAAGATATGGTATGGCTTGCGCCTCAGACCGTCACCTTAAAGGACGGTACTCAAGTTCAAGTGCTTGTTCCACAAGTTTATCTGGTAAAACGTGATGTCGATATTCAGCCAACAGGCGCTATTATCTCTGCAAGAGAAATTGAAATAGACAGTGAGGGTGATATCAACAATAGTGGGGTCATTGCAGGACGTAATTTAACACAGATTTCGGCACAAAATGTCGTCAATACTGGTACCCTCTCTGCTGATCAACTGAATTTTCAGCTAGCGAAGCGTTTCTATCAGCAAGGTGGAGAGCTTAATGCCACTAATCTTTATCTCAATGCGGGTTCAATTCAGATTGAAGGGCGAATGAGCGAAGCAAAAGCCAACCCTAACTATGCGCATCGTCAATTAGATCAGCAAGCTTTATTACAGGTAAAACAAGCACTTATTTTGCAAAGCCAAGGCGATATTCAATTAGACGCAACCAGTGTTAATGCTGGATCTGCCTTATTAACAGCTGGTGGTGATATACATATCGGGACTGTCACTGAACGCGAACGTTCACATTATATTGCTAATTCAGAAAACTATTGGAAACTCGACCAACAAAGAGAAATCGGCTCTACCTTTGAAATTAAAGACAATGCGGTATTCAATGGCAAACAAGGTGTCATGTTACGTGCCGCACAAATTAATGCGGGTGGTGACCTTATTGTTAATAGTGAGCAAGGTGATATTCAACTACAAGCAGGGCGTGACCAAGAAACACTCTCATTTGCAACTAAATATAAAGATAAGAGCCTACTGAGCCGTAGCACGACGATCATTAAACATGATCACCAATATGACTTAGCCCAAGGTTCACAACTCTCAGGGAACAACATTGCTGTTACCGCAAATCAAGGCAAAGTCTCTGTTAAAGGCAGCACCATGGTTGCTGATAACAATGTGAGCTTACAAGCTCAAGATATAGAGATCACTGCGGCTAAAAACACCAGACAAGAACATGATTTTTACGCAGAGAAGAAATCAGGTTTAATGAGTAGTGGTGGGTTTGGTTTTACCATTGGCAGCCGCTCAGAAAAACAGGATTATACCGATAATGAAATTACCCAATCCGATGCACGTGCCACAGTAGGCAGCTTAGGCGGTAATGTTACCTTAGTCGCAGGCAAACAGGCGACTATTTTAGGGACAGACGTCATAGCTCAACCAGATAAAGCGATCAACGTTACTGCAAAATCGCTGACCGTAGATGCGGGTAAAGATATCATTGAACGTCATGAACAACATGAATTTAAACAATCAGGATTAACGGTTTCCTTATCAACGCCAGCTACCGATATGGGAATGAAAGCGAGAGAAAGCCTAGCGCGTAGCCAACAGGTTACAGACAGCCGCTTAAAAGCGCTTTATGCGATTAAAGCTGCACAAGAGGGTGTGATAGCGGCTCAAGAGGCGAAGAAAGCAGTTGAAACAGTACAAGCAGGGAAAAAAGCTGACTTTAAAGTGTCTATCGGCGTTGGCTCAAGTAAGTCTGCTTCAAGCAGTGAAACCACGCAAATTACCCATCAAGGTAGCACACTCAACGCAGGTCAAGTGAATCTCACTGCCACAGATGGCGATATTGCGGTTCTCGGCTCAACCATTCAAGCGGCGGAAAAGGTGTCACTGGATGCAGCAAAATCCCTTCAATTAACCTCCGTCCAAGACATTGAACGTCAACGCAGCCAAAATAGTAACAGCGGTTGGAGTGCAGGTGTTTTTGCAGGTGTAAATGGTGGCAGCCCTGGTTTTGGCGTGGAAGGGTCAGTACAAAAAGGCCAAGGCCATGAAAACAGCGATACGATAACGCAACGTAATACGACAGTGAATGGTCAGACTGTGAACTTACGCAGTGGCGAAGATACCGCCTTAAAAGGTGCGGTCGTTACTGGTGATAAAGTTAATGTTGAGGTTGGCAACAATCTTGTAGTAGAAAGCCGCCAAGATAGCCAACAGTATAACAGTAAACAAATACAAGGTGGGGTAAGTGCTGGTGTATCTGTGATAGGCAGTGGCTCTTATGCTTCTGTTAATGGCAGCCTTAACCGCGGTAAACTCAATGCGGCATACGTTGAAACACAAAGCGGATTACACGCAGGGGAAGCAGGGTTAACCGTCAATGTGGAAGGCAATACCCACTTAACAGGCGCTATCGTTGACAGTCAAGCAAGCCAAGAGAAAAACCACTTTACCACAGGCAGCTTAACCTCAGAAAATATTGAAAATTACAGCGAAGCCAAAGTGGAATCCGTCGGCGGTGGGCTTTCTACTGACCCAACGCAAAATATTGCCAATGGCTTTGCAGCAGGATTAAGTGCCTTAGGGAACATTAATAAACAAGATAGCAGCACCACCCACAGCGCGGTAGGAAGTAATATTCAGCTTACCACGCAACAAGGTGATATTCCGACTACCCTTTCTCGCGATACCACAACCGCGAACGAACAAGTTAATAAAACCGAGATGGCTGACCTAAAAGCTCGCCAAGAGATGGCACAGGTGATAGGTGAGATAGCCAATAATGGCATCACCATTGTGTTAAAACCAAAAGTAGATGAAGCAGAACGGCAAAAGGCTGAAGCGGAAGCGATATTAAAAAATGATGAGCATAACCAAGCAGCACAACAACAATTAGATACAGCCAATAAGGTCATAAAAACCTACGGACAAGGCGGTCAAATCCAATTAGCTGTGCGTGCGGTTACAGGGGTATTACAAGGAATAGCAACAGGTGAAGCCTCGCAAGCGGTGGTTGGTGGCTTATCGCCGTATGCCAATTATGCGATAAAGAAAGCCACAACTAATCAAATAACAGGCGAAGTAGATACCCAAGCCAACTTAATGGCACACGCCTTATTAGGTGCAATCGAAGCTTATGCGACTGGTAACAACGCTGCTGCAGGGGCAGCTGGAGCGGTTGGCGGTGAATTGGCGGCAAAAATTATCACAGAACAGCTTTACCAAAAAACACCAGCCCAACTCACCGAAGCACAAAAACAAACGGTATCGGCATTAAGCCAGTTAGCGAGTGGATTAGCCGGTGGCTTGATTAGCGACAATACCGCAGGGGCGATTAATTCGGCGGAAATTGGTAAGCGAGCGGTTGAGGATAATTTCCTTTCTGAAAAAGAGATTACTATTTTAGACAAACTTGCTCAGAAAAAAGTCTTAACGCCAGAAGATGTTGAACTTATTATGAGCATCAAAATGAAAGATAAAGTCTCTGATACCCTACTAACGAAATATCAGCAAGACCCAACATCATTAACCCCTCAAGAACATCAACAACTGATGTATTGGGTGAATGAAGCGGCAGCATGGAAACCTGAAACCGTCAAAAATATTTTGAAAATGGATGTTACAGGAGCAGCAATAAAATATTCAAACCCTGAGTTAGATAAAAAATATCAAGATGCAAAAAGGATTTATGGATCGTTGGATTATCAACTTAGTAAATCCACTTTAGAGGGATTGGCAGTGCTTGGAAATAGCGGTAATGCGATAGTTAAAGGGGTTACTACCGTTGAAGCAATAGGCACTAGAGTTGCACCAACTTTACAAAAAGTAGCGAGTAATCCAGCCGTACAAAATACAACTATCGGTTTAGGGGCTAATGGAGCAGTGCAATTTGTATCAGATCAAGATTTTAATTGGTATGAATTTGCTGGTGCTGGTATTGCTTCTGGCGTTACATATGGGATGAGCCTAAAAAATTCAATTAGAGCTAATATGGGAATTTCTATGGGAGTGAGTTTAGCTTCAGGAGGAAATCCTTTACAGGATACAAGTTTATCAGGCATTAGTACGATAATAAGTAATCAAATAAAACAGCCTATCGTTTCGGCAATATCTAGCGAACTTATTCAAAAAATACCTCAAATTGGAAATCGTATTTTACCATCAACTAATTTAGAGATAGGAGGTAATGATGAAGAAGCTAAGTAAATATTTATATAGAATAATTGCCTTATTTTCATTACCATTTCTCTTATCATCAGTAGGTCTTTTTATCAGTATGATACCAAAAAAAGAGGTATATATTTTTTTTCATTCGTTTTTTTATACAAGAAAAACTTTTAAAATATAATTTGTCTTTTTTTATAATATTATTGATGGCTGATTTATTAAGTAAAGGTTTTTCTTTGAATATAAAATATATGGAAGATAATGATATAAGAGATTTTGCTCATTCTTTATTATTAAGTGTTGTAGGTACTATAATTTTATGTTTCTTTTTTATTGAAACTAAATGCTCCATGTTATTTATATTTTTTATAATATTTGTACATTTATTCTCAATAATAGAAACATTTCAATTTTATATAATGAAAAAATATAAAAATTGGAATGTTTTTACTAGATAATTATATCATTTATATTGTTATCCTATAGGAGTTTGTGAATTATTATTGTATGCCAATTATGCGATAAAGGAAGCAACCACTAATCAAATAACAGGCGAAGTAGATACCCAAGCAAATTTAATTGCCCATGCTCTATTAGGTGCAATCGAAGCCTATGCCACAGGGAACAACGCTGCCGCAGGAGCAGCTGGTGCAGTTGGCGGTGAATTGGCAGCAAAAATTATCACAGAACAGCTTTACCAAAAAACACCAGACCAACTCACCGAAGCTCAAAAACAAACCGTCTCCACCTTAAGCCAACTTGCCAGTGGTTTAGTGGGTGGCTTGATTAGCGACAGCACCGCAGGAGGGATTAACGCAGCGGAAATTGGTAAGCGAGCGGTTGAGAATAATGGATTACTCAGTGGGCAAGTTTCTGATTTATTTAGAGAGTTGGAGGCGGCAGAGAAATATAAGCAGCCTATAGAAGAAATTTTTATAAAAGCTAAAGCGCTAAGTGATAAGCAATATAAAGAATTAACAGAAAACTGTACTGATTCTGCAATATGCCGTTACGGCACAGAAAAAGCATTAGAAGAAGCAAATCAAAAAGCCTTTGAATTGGTAGGATATTTTAATTCTAAACTAAGTAATTTATCTTATGAAGCTCAAAATAAATTTCTTGAGTTTATTATTGATGAGAATAGTAAAGAATTTAATTTTATTGAAGAAAACAGAACGATTACAGAAAAAGCGATAGTTGGTTTGGTAGAGAGTTTTATTGCCTCTCAACAAGCTCAAGGAATAAAAATATCGCCTAAGATTGCTAGTTTTGCAAAGAAAACAACATTAAACAGCCCAAAAGAATATCTATCTAAACCAAAACAAAAAGTAAACTCAGCATCAGTTGGCGATATTGTTCGTACTCCGACAAGTCATCCTGGAGATTTTAATAGAAAAAGAGATAGTAAAGGTAAGACCATATATGAAAATAAATATACTGGAGAGATTTGGTCAAGAAGTAATACAGTACATTCTGATAAATCTGGAGAATGGAAAGTTGGTTTGGACGGAAAAGAGCCAACAGTATCTAAAAAATTTACTATAGGAGATACAGATGGAAAAATTATCAAAAAAGATAATAAATAAATCGATTTCATTAGAAGCAATTAATTTTTCAGGATTCGGTTCTAGTGATATGTGGTTAGGATATTTTGAGTCACAAAATGAACACAGTCCAGCAATTATTAAAGAAGCATTAAACTTAGCCTATAGTTTTTTTAAAAAGGAACTGGATAGTTTTATTATGATAAGTGCATTAAAATATTCAAAAGAATATAATTTTAGTAATGAAAGCAATTATCATCAAAGGCTTATTAAGATGGCTCAAAAATATAATTTAATACAGAAATCAACACCTAAATTCGAGAGTTATTCTTACGGAGATATTCCATTACCAGCAAGTTGTCTAACAATCTCTTTAGATAAAAAATATTTCCTATATCTAGCAAAATTAGTAATGGGATGTGATGCAATATTTGGAGATGTTTGCTTTTTTATATCTCCTAAATTAAATATTGCTATATATCCACATGAAGACATTGGGTTTGGAGTTATATCATTAGACGACAATAAAAACTTAGGAATAGATTTTTTAAATTTCTGTAGAAAAAATAAAAATTTTAGAGTGTATATTGAAAAATAAAACTAATTTATATAGAGGATAGGATGGTATATAAAAGAATAAAATAGTATAAATCCAGTAAGAAGAATCTAACCATGATAGAAGTTACTCGATATATAGATGTTTTTGATAATATAACAGATGAATTAATTGATTCATATGAAATAACATTACCTGATGAAAAAGCTATTTCTTATATCCAGCCTGATGATGATGATTGTTATGCTATTTGTGTATATGCATTAGATGAAGAGCAAGTGATTAATTTAGGAGGAGAACACTTAGTATCTTTATATAAAAATAAGGATGTTTGTTTTCATGCGAGCTGTTGTAGAAAATAAAAATAAATCAGAAAATTTAAGCCAACTTGCCAGTGGTTTAGTGGGTGGCTTGGTGGGTGATAGCACCTCAAGTGCTATTAGTGCGGCAGAGATTGGAAAGAGGGCGGTTGAGGATAATTTCCTCTCTGAAAAAGAGATTGCTATTTTAGACAAACTTGCTGAGAAGAAAGTATTAACGCCAGAAGATGTCGAACATATCACTAGCATAAAGATGAAAGATAAAGTCTCTGATGCCTTACTAACGAAATATTAGAAAGACCCAACATCATTAACCCCACAAAAATATCAACAACTGATGTATTGGGTGAATGAAGCGGCAGCTTGGCAACCTGAAACTGCCAAGAATATTTTAAAAATGGATGTTACAGGAGCTGCAATAAAATATTCAAACCCTGAATTAGATAAGAAATACCAAGCTGCACATAGGATTTACAGCTCATTAGATTATCAATTTGGTAAATCCACTTTAGAGGGATTGGCGGTGCTTGGGAATAGTGGTAACGCAATAATTAAAGGGGTTACTACTGTTGAAACGCTTGCTAGAGGGATCAGTGATAAAGCCTTTATCACTGCTCTGCAAGCTGAAAAGGCAATGGGTAAAATTTCGCCTGCATTACAATGACTAGAGTTACTGTAATTGCTAAGCGATCTGTGTAATAGTTTTGCCTAATGCGTAAAAAAGCCTTTATCTTTTTATGTTCACTAAGTGTAATATGTTTGTAGGTGTTCATAAGTTCTTATCAGTGATTTTGTTGTGGTAAACAAATTATAGTTGATTTCCTTATGAACACTTTTTTATTTGTTGCAGTTAGATTGTAAATTTAAGGTCATAAAAAATCTGCACTTCTGTACGTTGGTGAATCCAACTTTAAAGTGCAGATGATTTTTTCATTAAGGAAATTTATTTTCCCCAAACTTCTTCACTGATTTGGCGAATAAATTCAAGTTTTTTCCATTGTTGTTCTTCGGTCAATACATTACCCTCTTCTGTTGAAGCAAAACCACATTGTGGACTTAAGCAGAGTTGATTGATATCAACATATTGGGAGGCTTCTTTAATGCGAGAAATGATTTCATCTTTATTTTCAAGCTCACCGTTTTTTGATGTAATTAATCCTAAAACAACTTGTTGATCTTTGATAAAACGAAGGGGTTTAAAATCGCCTGCACGTTCACTGTCATATTCAAGGAAGAAGCCATCCACTTTACAATGCCCGAATAATATTTCTGCAATAGGTTCATAACCGCCGGAAGAGAACCAAGTTGAGCGGAAATTACCACGACAGATATGCATTGTAATAGTCATATCTTCTGGCTTGTCTTTAATAGTTTCATTAATTAGACTAACATAATCTTTCGCAAGTTGATCAATATTAATGCCACGAGCAGCATATGCGGCACGTTTTTCCTCTGAGCAAAGCTCACCCCAACTGGTATCATCTAATTGCAAATTGCGGCAGCCTAATTTATAGAATTTTGCAATAGCGTTACGGTAAGCTTGCGCAAGATCGGCAAATAATTGTTGTGGATTTTGTTTATAAAGCTCAATTGGTTGATATTCCGCTTCACGAGCAATACAGATAACGTGCAACATTGTCGGTGAAGGAATGGTGAATTTTACCGGATAATCGCCTGCAATTTTTTGTAATGAACGGTAGTGTTCAATAAATGGATGGTTATCACTAAAACCAACTTTATCAATGATTTTTAATGTTCTAGGGCGTACATTGTGATGTTTGAATTGAACGGAGAATTTTTTCGCATCGACTTCTTCTACACCATCCAGTGCTGCAAGAAAATCCATATGCCAGAATGTTCGGCGAAATTCACCATCGGTTACCGCATGTAAACCAACCTGTTTTTGATGTTCTACTAATTTTGTAATTTCTTGATCTTCAATATCTTTTAAATCAGCACAACTAATATCACCACATTGACATTGATGACGTGCTTGTTTTAATACTTCTGGGCGTAGGAATGAGCCGACAATATCAAAACGGAAAGGGGCTTTTGTGCGTTGTGTTGCATTTGGGAATAATTTACTCATTTTAAAACCTCATATTATATATTAAAATAGACGTTTAGATGTCTAAACAAAAAATACTGTACTGTACTTTATACAAGTTATCAAGAGGATAACGAAAAATAGTGATAGAAAAGGCGATTTATCATCGCCTTTAGTTTAATTTATGCCAAAATATCGTTTTTGATATAGAAACTATTCTTCAGAAATAGCCTCGTTTTCATCGTCATCACAAATACGTTCAATGCTGACTACTTGTTCAGTATCTGACGTACGAATTAAACGGACACCCTGGGTATTACGCCCAACAAGACTGATTTCAGCAACACGAGTGCGTACCAGTGTACCGGCATCTGTAATCAGCATAATTTGGTCATTTTCTTCCACTTGGGTGGCAGCAACTACTTTACCGTTACGTTCGCTGACTTTGATTGAAATAACACCTTTGGTATTACGAGATTTGGTTGGATATTCCGCAAGTGCGGTTCGTTTACCATAACCATTCTGTGTTGCAGTAAGAATTGCTCCGTTAGTTTTAGGAATCACTAATGAAACTACTTTATCAATGCTTAAATCTAGAATTTGCTCAGTTTCATCGGTAGCGTTTTCTTCATTGCTATTTTCTTCATCGGAAATGTCATTGGTTAAAGCAAGTTTGATTCCCCTTACACCAGCAGCGGTTCTACCCATTGCACGTACTGCGTTTTCATCAAAACGCACAACACGACCTTGTGCAGAGAATAGCATAATTTCGTTATTGCCTTCTGTAATATCAGCTCCGATAAGTTCATCATCATCTCGTAAATTTACTGCGATAATACCACTGGTACGTGGGCGACTAAATTCGGTCAAGGTTGTTTTCTTCACTAAACCACCAGCAGTTGCCATTACGATAAATTTATCTTCAGCATATTCTTTGACAGGAAGGATTGCAGTAATACGCTCATTTTCTTGTAAAGGTAATAAATTGACAATAGGGCGACCTCTTGCACCACGGCTAGCTTGTGGTAATTGATATACTTTCAGCCAATATAAACGACCACGGCTAGAAAAACAGAGAATAGTATCGTGAGTATTCGCCACTAAAAGCTTTTCAATGAAATCTTCATCTTTCATTTTAGTTGCTGATTTACCTTTACCACCACGCCGTTGAGCCTCATAATCGGAAAGTGGTTGATATTTAACGTAACCTTCGTGTGACAATGTCACAACAACATCTTCAGGATTGATTAAATCTTCAAGATTGATATCTCCACTACTTGCAGTGATTTCAGTACGACGAGGATCGTTATATTGATTTTTAATTTTTTCTAGCTCTTCACGAATTACTTCCATTAAACGTACCGGACTATGTAAAATATGTAAAAGCTCTGCTATCACATCTAGCAGTGACTTATATTCATCTAGAATTTTTTCGTGTTCTAATCCGGTAAGTTTTTGCAGACGTAAATCTAATATAGCTTGTGCCTGAGCTTCACTTAAATGATAAATACCGCCACGAATACCTAAATTTTCATCTAAATCTTCTGGGCGTGCTGCATCTACGCCTGTTGCTGCCAGCATAGCCTCAACATTACCCAAATTCCATGGTTGAGATAATAATTTCTCTTTAGCTACTGCTGGTGTTGGCGCATTGCGAATTAATTCGATAATTGGATCGATATTGGCAAGAGCAATAGCTAAACCTTCTAAAATATGTGCCCGTTCGCGCGCTTTGCGCAGTTCATATACAGTACGGCGAGTAACAACTTCACGACGGTGTAATACGAACGCTTCAATTAACTCTTTAAGATTGAGTAGTTTAGGTTGTCCGTGATCGAGTGCAACAATGTTAATGCCAAAAGTAACCTGTAATTGTGTGAGGGCATAAAGATTATTTAAGACAATTTCACCGACCGCATCACGTTTGACTTCAATCACGATACGCATACCGTCTTTATCGGACTCATCACGTAAACCGCTAATACCTTCAATTTTTTTCTCTTTAACCAATTCAGCGATTTTCTCGATTAAGCGTGCTTTGTTTACTTGGTAAGGAATTTCGTGAACGATAATGCTTTCACGACCTTTGTCATCAGTTTCAATATCGGCTTTTGCACGGATATAAATTTTACCGCGTCCAGTTTTGTAAGCCTCTTCAATGCCTCTTTTGCCATTAATGATAGCCGCAGTAGGGAAATCAGGACCCGGAATATAGCTCATTAATTCATCAATAGTAATCTGTTCATTATCAATATAGGCTAAACAACCATCAATTACTTCTCCTAAATTATGTGGAGGAATATTGGTTGCCATACCGACAGCGATACCACTAGAACCATTAACAAGCAGTGCAGGCACTTTAGTGGGTAATACTTCAGGGATCATTTCCGAACCATCATAGTTCGGTTGATAATCAACAGTTTCCTTATCTAAATCAGCTAATAATTCGTGTGCAATTTGGGTCATACGCGCTTCGGTATAACGCATTGCTGCAGGGGAGTCTCCATCAATAGAACCGAAATTACCCTGACCATCAACTAATGGATAGCGTAAAGAGAAAGGTTGAGCCATACGCACTAAAGTATCGTAAACGGCAGAATCTCCGTGAGGGTGGTATTTACCAATAACATCTCCGACAATACGCGCGGATTTACGATATGGTTTATTATAATCATTGCCGCCGACAGCCATTGCGAAAAGTACGCGACGGTGTACCGGCTTTAACCCATCTCTTACATCAGGTAATGCACGACCAACAATTACGGACATTGCATAATCCAAGTAAGACGATTTCATTTCTTCTTCGATATTAACGGGAATAATATCTTTTGCTAAATCGCTCATTTAGACATTTCCTATATTTGAATTTTGTCAAAAAACAGTTTCGGATTATAGCACAAAAAGCACTGTAACCATAGGGTAAAGCTGAATTTAATCTAAGGCATAACTATGGTATTGGTAACCGTTTTCTGTTGGTAAAAATTCAAAAATATAACTAATACAATCAGGCTGATCCTCTGAATGATGAGAAACGAAAAAGAGTTGCGTATCGCTGTTTACAATCAGTTGATTGATAAAAGTTAAGACCAAATGACGATTTAATGCATCCAAGCCAATTAATGGTTCATCTAAGATTAAAATTGGAGGGTGTTTAACCAAAGCTCTGGTTATTAATAATAGTCGTTGTTGTCCCCAAGAAAGAGAGCGAAACGGTGTGTTGGTAAATTTTTCCATATTAATGCGTTGTAACCACTGCAAAGCGTTCAAACGGGTATTTTCATCAACCTGCTGATAAACACCGATAGAGTCAAAATACCCGGAAATAATCACGTTTAATGCTGAGCAGTTAACCCGATAATCAAGATGGAAATGATTGCTAAGAAAACCGATATTTTGTTTAATTTGCCAAACAGTTTCGCCACTACCACGTTGCTTGCCAAATAATTTTACTTTGTTGTTAAAAGCCTGAGGATGATCGCCGTTAATTATTGACAACAAGGTTGATTTACCACAACCATTCGGGCCTTTTATCCACCAATGTTGTTTCGGTTTTACCTGCCAGTTCAGTTTATTTAGAATAATTTTATCTCCATATTTAACAGTAACATCTTCTAAGTCAAAAATAGTTTGTAAATCTTGTGACAATGTCACAGGAGAAAAAGCAGGAAGAGGCACAGGAATGTGTAGCGAAGTTTCTGCATAGCAGAGTTGTTGGAAAGCATCACTGTCTAGAATTTTATCTGTTTGATCTTGCATTAATAAATGGCATTGATGTAGCAATGAAATAGTGTCTGACCAAATTGGCACATCGTTCAAACGATTAATCACTAAGATAATAGTAATATTTTGTTTTAACTGTTGTAATAATTGTAGCCATTGCTGTTGAGAGTTTGTATCCAATCCTTCAAACGGTTCGTCTAAAATCAATAAATCCGGCTGTTCAATTAAAGCTTTTGCCAATAACACTTTTCTTGCCTCTCCAGTAGAAAGCAATTTAAAAGCACGATCTAATAAAGGTTTTATACCAATTAAAGTGGCTGTTTCTACAATTTTTTGATCACTATACTGTTTGTCCATACAAATGATTTGTTTTGCTGTTTTACCATGATCATCTGGGCTGACACTATCATTATTTAAATCTCGAAAAATCTGCTCTAATAAGAGTTGCTGCTGAGCTAAGGAAACTAAACTGATTTTTTCAAATGTATTTTTGTAATGTCCTTCATAAGGGAGGTGATGTTGACTGATAAATTTGCTTAACGTGCTTTTACCGCTGCCGTTATGTCCGACAATAACATCAAATGTTTTCTCTTTTATTTGAAAATTATCTATGTGAAACCAGAGTTCCGATGTTATTTTTATTTTTACTTGTTGAAATTTAATTTGCATATTGATATCACTCTAACTTATTGATAAGCCTGTTTAGTTTATTTAACTTGATGCTATTAGCAAATAAATGTGTAAAAAAATAGTTGAATGCTGTATTAATATACAGTAAATTATACTGTATAAATAAACAGTATTTATGATCGT
This sequence comes from Gallibacterium genomosp. 1, assembly GCF_001678575.1. Lineage (NCBI taxonomy): Bacteria > Pseudomonadati > Pseudomonadota > Gammaproteobacteria > Pasteurellales > Pasteurellaceae > Gallibacterium > Gallibacterium genomosp. 1. Next base: position 9,435 of record NZ_JTJP01000010.1, on the reverse strand, counting down.
GGAGGTCATTATGCAACCGCAAACTAAAACAGCTGCCAGTGTAGAACAAAAATATTCTTATCTTCCTTTGCCGTTATATGATGATAAGCCGCAATTACCTTATTTCAATAAACAAAGCGATATTCACTATAAAATGGATCTGAATCGTTATTGCATCCGCAAGCCGCAACAAACCTTTTTTCTTCGTGTGACTAATGAAAATTTGTTGGCATGGGGGATTGATGTAGGTGATATCCTGATCATTGAGCAAAGAGAACAAATCAATGAAGGTGATTTAGTTGTAGTTGAGCAAAATGACGGATTGCAGTTATATGAATATTTTGCAATGAAAGATCAACAATATGTATTTTTTTCTTTAGACTCAAATCATAGTAATTTAACCATTAAGCAATTAACGCAACTTAACATTCAAGGCGTTGTTGCAAGTACAATTCATCAGTTAAAAAATCGCAAAGTGGCATAGGCAATACACTATAGAAAGTGATGTAGAAAAGGGAGAGGTATAAAACTTGCAAGTATGACTACTGTCTGATTAGGAAAGGTTTTAAAAATAGCTAGATAAGATCTCGGACATAAAAATTAAGGAAAATATCAAATGCTATATTAGGTTTGATATTTTCCCCAAATTTAAAACTCTAATTCAAATAAAGAAAAAGAAGAGAAAATGGTTAAATCACCTCTTTAAATGCAATCTGTGTCTGTTCAAGGAAGTCATTTTCTTCATCCGCTAACAGTAGTGGTGCGATTGGCAAATCAGGCTTATCAAAGGCAATATCGCCCTCAATATTTTCTAACGATACACCACGTTGAATTGATTTAAAATCAAACAATTTAGCATCGCACAGATGAGAAGGAACAATATTTTGTAATGCACTGAACATTGTTTCGATTCTGCCGGGATATTGTCGATCCCATTGTTGTAACATTTCCTTAATAACTTGACGCTGTAAATTCGGTTGTGAACCACATAAATTACAAGGAATAATCGGGAATTTTTTTGCTTCCGCATAACGTGCAATATCTTTTTCTCGACAGTAGGCTAATGGGCGGATAACAATCTGTTTGCCATCATCACTAATCAGCTTAGGTGGCATACTTTTCATCTTACCGCCATAAAACATATTTAAGAATAAAGTTTCCAACATATCATCACGATGATGTCCCAACGCAATTTTAGTAGCTCCCAATTCTGTAGCTGTGCGGTATAGAATACCACGGCGTAAACGAGAACAAAGCGAACAAGTTGTTTTTCCTTCCGGAATTTTCTCTTTAACGATACCGTAAGTATTTTCTTCGACAATTTTGTATTCCACACCTAACTGTTGTAAATAAGTTGGTAACACCTCTTCAGGGAAGCCGGGTTGTTTCTGATCTAAATTAACCGCAACAATTTCAAAATTTACTGGTGCATTCAATTTTAAATTCAATAAAATGTCGAGCAGGGTATAGCTGTCTTTCCCTCCGGAAAGGCATACCATTACGAGATCGCCCTCTTCAATCATATTAAAATCAGCAATGGCTTTACCCACTTCACGGCGTAAGCGTTTATGTAGTTTATTTAAGTTATAAATCTGTTTTTTTTCTATAGACATTGTTGTAATTTACTAGATAGTCAAAAATCGGCTTGATATGGTACGGAGTTATGTTTTTTTTGCAACAGATTTATCTGTTTAGACGGAAAAACTCTCTTTTTAGGTAGGCTAATTTTAAAACTAAAGTATAAAAATAGACTTGTTGTTATCTGTATATTGTAAAGGAAATTATTCTCGTTAGTTAGCGATGTTTTTAAACTTAGATTGTGATGAAAACTCAACTAATGTTTTGATGTTATAATTTTGTTCAAAATATATGACTTTTTATTTATATAAAACTTTGGTTTATTCTTTCATTTGTTAGTTATTGAATTGTAACCGATAAGTCATTTATAGTAATGTAGATTTTATCGGCGATAATGAGGGAGAGAAATATGATTGCATTAATTACAGGAGCAAGTGCTGGATTCGGTGCAGCCATTGCGCGTAAACTGGCACAAGAAGGACATAAAGTGATTGTAACGGCTCGCCGTAAAGAGCGGCTGCTCGCATTACAACAGGAGATTGGTGAGAATTGCCTACCGTTAGCGTTTGATATTACAGACGAGAAAGCGACACTACAGGCAATAGCAGAATTGCCGGAAGCGTGGAAAGCGATCGATATTTTGGTCAATAATGCTGGTTTGGCGTTAGGTATCGGTGCAGCACAAGATTCTTCTTTAGAAGATTGGAAGCAGATGATTGCGACTAATATCACCGGGTTGGTAACGGTAACACACGCTGTTTTACCGGGTATGGTGGAACGTAATCGTGGCTTAATTATTAATTTAGGTTCAATCGCCGGTACTTATCCATATCCGGGCGGCAATGTTTATGGTGGAACTAAAGCATTCGTGAAACAGTTCAGCTTGAATTTGCGTGCAGATTTGGTTGGAACCGCAATTCGGGTATCCAATATTGAACCTGGTCTTTGTGGTGGCACTGAATTTTCAAATGTTCGTTTCCACGGCGATGATGCCAAAGCAGCGGCACTTTATGCAAATGTGGATTACATTACACCAGAAGATATTGCCAATACTGTTGCTTGGATTGCACAATGTCCGTCACATATGAATATTAACCGTATTGAAATTATGCCGGTTGCACAAGCACCTGCAGGGTTAGTAATTAAGAAAAAACAATAATTCATCGTTTATTATCCCCACTGCGGTGGGGATTTTTCTTCGTTACTGGAATGAAATAACCTTTAGAGAAATCAGCTTTTTTTGCTAGAATAACGCATATTTAGTTATTTTGATCAAAATAAATCTCAGTTGTTTAGGTAACCAATAATGAGTGATTCAACTCAAACCATTCCTGAATTAGTGTCGTGGGTCAAGGAGCGAGAATTTAACCTTAGCTTAAGTACCGATCGATTAGCGTTTCTTTTAGCGATCACTATTTTTAATAATGAGCATTTCGCCGGTGAAATGGAAGAGGGCGATTTAGTCGATCTGTTTCGTCACGTTTCCAAAGCATTAGGGCAATCGGAAGATACGCTTGTACAACGTGCAAATAATGCTATCAATGATTTAGTCAAACAGCGTCTATTAAATCGCTTTAGCAGCGAATTTACGGAAGGCTTGGCAATTTATCGCTTAACTCCATTGGGCGTGGGCATTTCCGATTATTATATTCGTCAACGGGAGTTCTCGGCGTTGCGTCTATCTGTACAGCTTTCGATTGTTGCCGATGAAATTCAACGTGCTGCCGAAGCGGCAGAAAATGACGGTGATGAATATTATTGGCGGCGTGAAGTGTTTGCACCGTTGAAATATTCGGTGGCGGAGATTTTTGACAGCATTGATCTTTCGCAGCGTATTATGGATGAAAGCCAACATCAAACCAAAGAGGAAATTGCGGAATTATTAAGCAAAGATTGGCAAGCGGCAATTTCCAGTTGTGAACGGTTATTGGATGAAACATCCGGTAATTTGCGTGAATTACAGGACACATTGAACGCTGCCGGCGATAAATTACAGGCAGGCTTATTGCGTATTCAGGATTGTATTGTCGGACGTGCCGAGTTGGATTTTGTAGAACAGCTTATTATCAGTCTACAACTTAAGTTAGACCGCATTATCAGCTGGGGACAGCAAGCGATCGATTTATGGATCAGCTATGATCGTTACGTGCATAAATTTATTCGTACAGCGATCGATTTGGATAAAAACCGTGTGTTTGCACAACGTTTACGCCGTTCAATTGCTGATTATTTTGATGCACCGTTTTATTTGTGGCACGTGCAAGCGGAGCGTCTGATTGATCTGCGTGATGAAGGGTTGGCATTGCGTGAAGAAGAGGCATTAGGTGAATTGCCGACAGAGTTGGAATATGAATCATTGCAGACGGTACACGAACAGATCAGCGAAGCGATGCAAGCACTGTTAATCCGCTATTACGAAACGAAACAACCGATTGAATTGGGTGAGTTGTTACGTCAACAGCTTGAGCGTTATCCGCAATCACAACATTTTGATGTTGCCAGAATTATTGTTGATCAGGCAGTCAAATTAGGGATTGCGAGTCAAGATTTCAGTGGCAATGTACCACAATGGCAACCGATTAATGATTTTGGTGCAGAAGTTCAAGCACACCCAATTGATGAATATAATAATCAACCGAAAAAATAGATTTTTATAAGCGAACAAATTATGAGTGAAACTACCTCTTACGAACCTATCCCGGCAAAGTTGGCAATCGCCATTGCAAATCCGTTATTTCCTGTTGTTGACAGCCAATTACGTTCCGGACGACATATCAGTATTGATCAACTCGATCCACACGCCTTTTTAATGGATTTTCAAACGGAATTGGAATTGTTCTATCGTCGTTATAATGTTGAGTTGATTCGTGCGGCGGAAGGCTTTTTCTATTTGCGACCAAAAGCGACTACATTAATTGCACGCAGTGTATTGTCAGAATTGGAAATGTTGGTCGGTAAAGTGTTGTGTTATCTCTATTTAAGTCCGGAACGTTTGGCACAGCAAGGCGTTTTTACTATTCAGGAAGTGTACGATGAACTGCTTAATCTTGCGGACGAAAATAAATTGTTGAAAGCCGTTAATCAACGTTCCAGCGGTTCAGATTTGGATAAACAAAAATTGGCGGAAAAAGTGCGTGCTGCTATAAGTCGTTTACGTCGTTTAGGAATGTTGCAAACTGTAGGTGAACAAAACAGCGGTAAATTTATTATTTCAGAGTCGGTTTTCCGTTTCGGTGCAGAGGTTCGTAGTGGTGAAGATATTCAGGCAGCTCAATTACGTTTAATTCGTGAAGGAGAAATAGCAACACCGGATTCATTACAAATTGAAGCGGAACAAGACGGTATTGATGAAGATTTAGATGAAAATAGTGAAGAAGGGGAGGCATAATGGCGGATTTACAAATGGAAACATTAGAGCCACAAATTGCACCAATAACCAAAAACAGTGATGCAGAACGTGGTAAATTTCGTTCTTTGACCTTAATCAACTGGAATGGTTTTTTTGCGCGTACTTTTGATCTTGATGATTTGGTAACAACCCTGTCCGGTGGTAACGGAGCCGGAAAATCAACTACAATGGCAGGGTTTGTAACTGCATTGATCCCCGATTTAACATTGTTACACTTTAGAAATACCACTGAAGCCGGAGCATCTGGAGGCTCTCGAGATAAAGGTTTATATGGAAAACTACGCCCAGGTGTTTGTTATGCGATCCTTGATACTATTAATTCTCATCGTCAACGTGCATTAGTGGGAGTACGTCTGCAACAAATTGCAGGAAGGGATCGTAAAGTAGACATTAAAGCGTTCTCTGTCCAAGGTTTGTCTTTATCAATTTCACCGACAGAAGTTTTCACTGATAAAATTTCAGAAACACAAGCGAAAGTTATCGGATTGAATGAAGTTAAAGAGAAAGTGGAACAATTTGGGGCAAGTTTTAAGCAGTATCATTCTGTTGCCGATTATCACAGTTTTATGTTTGATATGGGGATTATTCCGAAACGGTTACGCTCTTCCTCTGATCGTAGTAAATTTTATAAATTAATTGAGGCTTCGCTTTATGGGGGGATCTCTTCAGCGATAACAAGGTCTTTGCGCGATTACTTATTGCCAGAAAATGTTGGTGTGAAAAAAGCTTTCCAAGATATGGAAGTAGCGTTGCGTGAAAATCGTATGACACTGGAAGCGATTAAAGTCACACAAGCGGATCGAGATTTATTCAAACATTTAATTACGCAATCTACTGACTATGTGGCGGCAGACTATATGCGTCACGCTAATGAGCGTAGACATAATATCGAAGCGATTTTGTCACAACGTCACGAATTGTTTAACACTAAACAGCAACTCAATTTAGCACAGCATAATATCGTTGATTTCAGTCGGGAAGTCAGTCAACTGAAAGAGGCAGAAAAAGCATTAGAAATTGATTATCAAAGTGCCAATGATCATTACAATTTGGTCGTAAATGCACAGCGTCACCAAGAAAAAATTGAACGTTATCAACAAGATGTTGAATCATTAACAGAAAATATTGAAGAGCAACAAGGTATTGTTGAAGAGGCACAAATCAATCTTGAAACACAACGAGAACAGGTTGAAGCAATAGAGGAAGAGATTGAATCTATCCGCGATCAATTAGCCGATTATCAACAAGCATTAAACGCACAGCAAACGCGCAGTGTGCAGTATCAACAAGCAGTTCAAACTTTGGAAAAAGCCAAGAATATTACCGGCATTACCACTTTAACAGCGGAGAGTGCGGAACAGTATCAAGCGGAGTTTGAAGAACAGGCAGAAGTGCTGACTGAACGTGTGTTGGAGCTGGAACAGAAATTATCGGTGGCGGATATTGCAAAAAATCAATTTGATAAAGCGTATCAGTTGGTTTGCAAAATTCACGATGAGAATGTTGAGCGTGATCAGGCTTATGAAGCAGCTAAACAGATCTTGCGTGATTATCCGGCACAAAAATTGCAGCTACAACAGGCAAATACATTAAAGACGAAATTATCCGAATTGCAACAGAAAGCGCAACAGCAGCGCCGAGTACAGCAACAATTAGCCGCGTTTAACCAACAATCCGGGCAAGCCTTGAATAGTGCAGAAATGTTGGAGAATTATGCGTTGCAGCAAGAAGAGATTGGAGCAGAGTTGGAAGAGCAATTAAACGCTTTGATTGAACAGCGTTCAGGTTTGCGTCAGCAACGGGATCACTATCAAGCGTTATATCAACAATATGCCCAAAAAGCACCATTATGGCTAACTGCACAGGCGGCATTGGAGCGTATTCAGGAACAGGTGAGTCAGCAGTTCCAAAGTGCACAAAGTGTAATGGATTTTATGCAGGTTCAGCTTAATAAAGAACGTGAATTGGTGATTTTACGCGATCAATTACAACAGAAAAAAGAGCACCTAGAGCAACAAATTTTGCGTTTAACGCAGCCGGACGGTTCGGAAGATCCACGTTTAAATCAGTTGGCTGAAAAATTCGGTGGCGTGTTGCTTTCTGAATTATACGATGATGTTGATATTAGCGATGCGCCTTATTTTTCTGCATTATATGGACCGGCGCGCCACGCGATCGTGGTGCGGGATTTAGAAGCGGTAAAACCGTTGTTGCAGGATCTACAAGATTGTCCGGATGATCTCTATTTAATTGAAGGCGATCCGAATGCGTTTGATGACAGTGTTTTATCGGCACAAGAATTAAATGCCGGTGTCGTGGTTCAGGTGTCGGAACGTGAATTGCGTTATTCCACCTTCCCGGAAATTCCGTTGTTTGGTCGTGCAGCAAGAGAAAAGCATTTGGAAACTTTGCGTGAACAGCGTGATGAAATTGCAGAGCAGTTTGCTCAAGTGTCGTTTGATGTCCAAAAATGTCAGCGTTTGCATCAACAATTAAGTCAATTTGTTGGCAGCCATCTTGCTTTAGCCTTTGAAGTTGATCCGGAAGAGTTGATGAAAGAGGTTCAGCAACAGCGCACTGATGTTGAGCGTGAATTAGCTGCATTTACCGATCAAGAGCAGCAATTACGTAGTCAAATTGCAGATATTCGTCAGCAGTTACAGCAATTAAATAAATTATTGCCACACTTATCCTTGTTGGAGGCGGATGATCTGGAACAACAGATTGAGGCTTTTCAAGAGCAGTTGGACATTGCAGAAGAGAGCGCTATTTTTGTGCGGCAAAAAGGAAATTGGATTGAACAACTTGAGCCGATTGCAACCGCGTTACAAAGTGATCCTGAACAACACCAAACTTTACAACAGGATTATCAACGTGCAGTCGAATTACAGAAACTGATACAGCAAAAACTGTTTGCCGTAACCGATGTTGTCAGTCGTTTGACACACTTTGCTTATCAAGAAAGTGTCGAAATTGAAACCTCAACTTTAAGCACCGCATTACGTGAACGTTTAGAACAGATGCAGCAACAGCGTGAACAGGTGCGTGAAGCGTTACAACAGGCACAACATCAATTCTCTCAATATCAACAAGTTTTAACCGGCTTAACCACTTCCCGCGATGTAAAACAACAAACATTGCAGGAATTGTTGGATGAAGTGGCGCAACTTGGCGTGAGAGTGGATGCGGATGCTGAAAATCGAGCTAAAACACGTCGTGATGAGCTTTATCAGCAACTATCAGTGAATCGCCAACGTTATAACTACTTAGAAAAACAATTAGCAGTGCTGGAAAATGAAAGTGACAGTTTAAGCAAATCACTGCGCAAATTGGAACGTGATTATAAGACACAGCGTGAGATGGTGGTAATATCAAAAATCAGTTGGTGTGCCGTACAACGTCTTTCTCGCCATAGTGATGTCGAAAAACGTTTACATCGTCGTGAATTGGCTTATCTTTCTGCCGAAGAGTTACGCTCTATGTCGGATAAAGCACTAGGAGCATTGCGTAATGCGGTGGCAGATAATGAATATTTGCGTGATGCGTTGCGTTTATCGGAAGATTCTGCAAAACCGGAAAATAAAGTGAAATTCTTTATTGCGGTTTACCAACATTTACGTGAACGTATTCGTCAGGATATTTTGAAAACTGATGATCCGATTGATGCAATTGAACAAATGGAAGTGGAACTTTCTCGTTTAACTGAAGAGTTGACAAGTCGCGAACAGAAATTAGCAATCAGTGCGGATAGTGTGGCGAACATTATGCGTAAAACCATTCAACGTGAACAAAATCGTATTCGATTGTTGAACCAAGGTTTGCAAAATATTGCTTTTGGTCAGGTGAAAAGCGTTCGTTTGGTAGTGAATATCCGTGATACACACGCAATGCTGTTAGATGCACTATCAGGTCAAAAAGCGGAGTATGAAGATTTGTTTAACAACAATAAGATTACTTTCTCTGAAGCATTGGCTAAATTATATCAACGTTTAAATCCACATATCGATATGGGGCAACGTAGCCCGCAGACTATCGGTGAAGAGTTGTTGGACTATCGCCATTATCTTGATTTGGAAGTAGAAGTATTTCGTGGTGCTGATGGTTGGTTACGTGCGGAAAGTGGAGCGTTATCAACCGGTGAAGCAATTGGTACAGGAATGTCAATCTTATTGATGGTAGTACAAAGTTGGGAAGAGGAGTCTCGCCGTTTACGCGGTAAAGATATTATTCCTTGCCGTTTATTATTCCTTGATGAGGCTGCACGTCTGGATGGAAAATCTATTTCCACATTGTTTGAGTTGTGTAATCGTTTAGATATGCAGTTGTTAATCGCTGCACCAGAAAATATCAGTCCGGAAAAAGGAACAACTTATAAGCTGGTGCGTAAAATTGCACATAACCAAGAGTTTGTGCATGTAGTTGGTCTTAAAGGTTTTGGTGTTTAACTTGCAGGCATAGTAGACAAAATT